>NZ_JBQCJW010000011.1:0-112872 GCF_051967575.1 Solibacillus silvestris | reverse complement strand
CGCAAAATAAATTTTGCTGTTCCCGCTGGAAGCTTGCTTGTGACTGTCGCTAATGCTTTCGTCACAGAGAAAATCTTATAGCGAAAGGCGCTAGCCGCCAGCTGATGTTTTTTACAGTGCGAAAGGTGAAACCGCCAGCACGAACATTCGCCTCTCCTCCATTCCAATCAACCCGCCTTGGCATGAAGTTTTGTCATCCCCAACTTTTGGCGAGGAGCCAAAAATAATGAAAAAAACCGCGTGGGATAATATTCCACGCGGGCTCTTAAACTACTTTATTTTATTTTTAAATTTAACAGCTTGTACACCGTTTTTTTCTTCTATATAAAAGATTTCTTCAAAAATAACCGTCAATAAAAAAGCATTTAAAAACGGAATGATGACATACATTGGCATGCCCCCAAGATCGTACGGCATTAAACCGCGCGCAAATACTTCAACAAAGCCAATTTGCGCAAAATAAAAAATCATGCCTATGCCAACTTGCCAAATTGGGCGCCTATCTTCCCGCTTTTCAAACCATAGCACCTTTTTGAACGAATTGCGAACATCCTCTGCGATAAAAACGCTCATTAGGAAAATAACGATGAATAGGACAGGTATATGAAAAATTTCAACTTTCATGAAATTGATATGCGATTGAAAAAATAGTGCCGTAACAGATGTTGCCATAATGAATGCGATTAACGTATTTTGTATTTTTCTGCTCAACTTTGCCACTCCTTCTAAACGAACTATCTATCATTATAACAGCGGAATAATAGTTACGGATAATATAATTTGAACTTTTAGTGAAGGCAAATAATGTAAACGAAAAAGCTATTTAGAAATAGTCTTGCTCTCTCTAAATAGCTTTTCGCAAAATGATTATTTTAGTTGACCGGACAATAGTTTTGCATATGGTGAATCAGACGGGATAATAATCATCGTCTCATCACCTATTGTTTTCTTGTACGATTCCAATGTTCTGAATAAGCTATAAAACTCAGGATCTTTTGAATAGGCATTGTTATAAATTTTAGCTGCTTGTGCTTCACCTTCCGCACGGATGACCGCAGCTTCCTTATTAGCTGTTGCAAGCATCACTTGGACTTCTCGATCTGTTTTTGCTTGCCCGCTGCGTTTTTCTGCATCCCCTTCGGATAAGTACTTCTGTGCAATCGATTGACGTTCTGAAATCATATTCGTATAAACGGACTGCTCGTTTTCCGCCGGTAAATCTGTACGACGAATCCGAACATCAATAACTTCAATACCAAAATTCGCTGATTCGATTAATTCGTTCACACGCTGCGTTACACGGACATTAATATTACCGCGCTTCGATTCTTTTTCATTAATAATATCGCCATATTCTGTTTGGCCAAATTCTGTACGCAGCGCAGAATAAATAAATTCTTCCATACGACTTTCAGCATTTATAAGCTGACCGGCATTCGATATTAAGGCCTTTGGATCTGTTACACGCCAAATCGTGTAATTATCAATAATAATTCGCTTTTTGTCTTTTGTACTTATTTCTTCCTCTGTCATATCATGTGTCAGTAAATTGCTCGGCAATGTCGTAACGCTTTGGATAAACGGGATTTTCATATTCAGTCCAGGCTCACTTTCGTACTTTACGACTTCACCGAACTGACGAACCACTTTGAACTCGTTTTCTTTTACGATATATAGATTGGCAATGACAACAAGCAGTGCAGCAAACACCACAGTGAGAACAACAGCTGATGTAACCCATTGCTTTACATTAACAGGCTTTTTATTTTTATTGATCGGTTTAGATGCTTTTTTCGGCTTTTCTTCTGATGATGTCTCGTCATTGCCGGAGTTTTGAGCGTCTTCGTTTGCTTTTGGAACTTCCTTAACGACTTTCTTCCCTTTTTTATTGCCGAATAATTTTTTTACAAATTCGTCTAAATCGCCATCAAAGTTATTTTTATTGTTGCTCATCAGTTCGTACTCCCTTCTTTCTTCTCTTCATTAGAAGAAGTATTTTGCATTGGTTGAAGAGGTAAATATTTCATCGTACTGCTGCCATCATCATTCATAATATAAATTTGCGCATTCGGTAATACAGCCTCTAATGTTTCAATAACTAAACGTTCAGTTGTGATCTCTTTGTTTAATCGATATTCTTCATATAGCTGATTAAATAATGCAACTTCACCTGCAGCTTGCTCGATTCGCGCCGCTTTCTCACCCTCTGCTTTAGACTTAATCGCAGCTACTTCACCAACCGCTTCACTTAAACGTTGATTTTCATATTTTTCTGCTTCATTAATTTTTGTACTCTTCATCTCACGCGCATCGGTAACATCCGTAAATGCTGCACGCACTTCTTCATTCGGTACATCAACATCCTGCAGCTTGACACCCGTTACCCCAATGCCAATATCGTATTTATCGATTAGCGACACGAGCAATTCGCGCGTCTCTGCTTCGATATCCGCTTTTCCATCCGTTAATGCCTGGTCAATTGTAGAGCTGCCAATGATTGAACGAATTGCGCTTGACGTAGCATTATGTAAAACCGTTCGTGGCTCTTGCGAATTAAATAAATACTTTTTCGGATCAACAATACGCCATTGGACAACTAAGTCTGTTAAAACGATGTATTCATCGCCAGTAATCATTTTTGTTTCTTTATCAAATGCTTCTAACGTTCCATCAGGATTTTGCTTATAGCCAAACTGTAAACTAAATGTTTCTTTTGATAATATTTCTACGGATTGAATTGGCCACGGTAATTTGAAGTGGAGCCCCGAATCTGGAATCGTCTCACCTGCTTGACCGAATGTAATAACAACCGCTTGCTCCGATTCATCTACTGTATACCATGAAGTCGTTACAGCAATTAACGCTACAATTGCAAACAGAATAAGTGCTACCCATAATAATGTTCTTTTTACACTCATCGTAAAGAACCTCCTACCTTTCATTTTCTTATTATTCTACGGGACTTCCATTGTAAAAGTTTCATATTTTTTCATATTGCCGCAAGCTTCGGCGACACAATGAAAAAAACTACACAAAAAGAGCATAACTTTTTGCATAGTTTTTTTACGGCTGTCTATTTAATTCCTATTCAAGCTTTTTACCTTTGAAACGGGGGTTTCTATAAAGTAATTTAACATTCAAATATAAAGTTCGTATAACAGTTTTGTAAAGCTAATGTTAAGCTTTAATTACTTAGCGGCAAAAATACTTTTATGCTCGTTCCTTTTCCGATCTCGCTTGCAACTTGGATTTTTCCATTATGCGCCTCGATTAAATGTTTAACAATCGATAAACCGAGACCCGTACCGCCCGAGTTTCGGCTGCGCGCACGGTCCACTCTATAAAAACGTTCGAAAATACGAGCAATTTCAGCTTTTTCAATACCGATCCCTTCGTCCCTCACTTCGAATATGCCATGCTCTTTATTCGCGCTTATCCGAAGCGTAACTGTCGTCTCTTCCTTCGAATATGCAATTGCATTGTTAATTAAATTCGTGAAAATTTGCATTAAACGATTCACATCACCTAAAATCACCGCATCTTGCTCTATCTCTACATTAAATTGCATATTTTTGCTTTCCAGCTGGGAGCTCGTTAAATCAACAACGCGAATTAATATATCCTGCAGCTTCGTTGGCGTCACCTCCAGCGTAAAGCCATGACGCTCAATTTTGGAGAGCTCCAGCAAGTCATTGACAAGCACTTGAATACGGTTACTTTCATCGTAAATAATCGTTAAAAACGACAATAGCATTTGCTCATCTTTGAACGCTCCATCAAGAAGCGTCTCCGAGAACCCTTTAATTGATGTGATCGGCGTGCGCAACTCATGCGAAACATTCGCCACGAAATCTTTCCGGACTTGCTCCAGTCTTACAAGCTCGCTCACATCATGCATGACTATTACTACACCTAGCCAACGCCCATGCTCTCCCACTACCGGCGCCCCATAAACTTGCTCATAATATTCTTCATCCGCAATTTCCATCATAAGTTGCTGACGATATGGCATTTCCGTTAAAAACACATGATCGATAAATTGCTCCAGCTCTTTTGGCAAGCCTAACATCATGAAGTTTTTTCCGATAAGCTGCTCCTTAGGAAGCTCAAAAAGAGTTTGGAACTTTTTGTTGACAATCGAAATATTTCCTTCGCGGTCAATCATCATTAATGCACTGCCCATATTTTCGATTAGTGTTTTTAAACGCTCTTCCTCAATCGCTCGCGTCTTCGTTATATCCTGCAGATTCCGCGCTAAAATATTGATTGAATTTCGAAGCTCGACAATCGTTCTCGGCCCGTTCGCAAATGCCCGCGCGCGGTAATTCCCTTTTGACAGCTCTCTTGCTGTTTTCGTAATATTGATGATAGGATTAATAAAATTGCTTGCAACACGATATGTCATTAATCCCATTATTACAAGTCCGCCTAATAATAATGCGGAAATGATCATATATATTTTTTTCTTCGTATCCTTCAAGGACTCTGCCTCTACATCGATCATATACGTATTTATAAGCGCTTCTTTTTGGGAAGTCGTAAGCTCGATTTGCTGTTCTTCTATTATTTGGTCCAATTTTTGTTCCGAAACTTTGGATGCTTCATTAATGTATTCATCAATAAAAAAAGGAAAAAGCTGCCCTATGAACAACCCTAGAACAGCTAAACTTGATCCAATTACAAAAATAAACGAATAAAACAATCTATTTTTCATTGCGTTCATTATTTTTTTGGCTCCTCGAATTTATACCCTAAACCGCGAATTGTTTTAATGTATATTGGTTTTCGGCTATTTTCTTCTATTTTATCGCGTAAATGACTAATGTGGACATCTACAATTCGCGTATCTCCTGCGAAATCATAGTTCCAGACAGCACTTAATAGCTGATCGCGCGTCAATACACGATTTTTATTTTCTAGTAAGTATACTAATAATTCGAATTCCTTAGGTGTGAACTCCAAAGACTGTTCATCAATAAATGCTTCAAACCGTTCCGGGAACACTTTTAAATTGCCAAATGAATAAACGACTTCATTCGATTCAACCGTTTCTTCCACAATTGGGCTGGAAAAACGTCGTAAAACTGCTTTTACTCGGGCAATTACTTCCCGCGGGCTAAATGGCTTTGTCATATAGTCATCCGCACCTAACTCCAAACCCAGCACTTTGTCAAATTCATCATCTCTGGCCGTCAACATAATAATCGGCACATTAATGCGTAAGCGTCGCAATTCTTTGCATACTTCTACCCCATCAAGCTTCGGCAGCATCAAATCCAGTAAAATTAAATCTGGTGCCTGCTCTACTGCTGTATCAAGGCCCGCTTGACCATCATGTGCTAAAAGAACATGAAAGCCGGCTTGTTCCAAATTATATTTTAATAATGTTGCAATTGGCATTTCATCTTCTACCACTAAAACCGTTTTAACCATTTTAAGTTCCTCCACAATCGATTTGAAACCCCCATCTCAAATCAATCTTCCATGTGTATGGCTGTAAAACTTTCTTTGAATATGTAATGTTCAAAGCACTACCTTCATAGTAACAACTTTTTTTGAAAAGTACAATTATTCATGTAGTTTGTTCCTGCTTGCATCAAAATTTTTAAAAAAGAAAAAACCTAAGCATATTTTCAGTGCTTAGGTTTTTGACTACTATTCCTTTAAAGCGCCCATAACATCTTTTACTGCTTCTGCTGAATGGTCGAGTGCCGCCTTTTCATCGGCAGTCAGCTCCAGCTCATACACTTTTTCAATGCCGCCAGCACCTAATAATGTCGGTACACCTAAGTATATGCCGTCATATCCATATTCCCCCTCCAAATAGGCGATTGCAGGCAAAATCCGTTTTTGGTCTTTTAAAATTGCTTCTGTCATTTCAACCATTGCCGCTGCCGGTGCATAATATGCAGAACCATTTCCTAAAAGGTTGACAATTTCACCGCCGCCAACGCGAGTACGCTGCACGATTTCCTCTAGACGATCTGCATTGATTAGGCTTTGCAAAGGAACTCCCCCGACAGATGCATAACGAGTTAAAGGCACCATTGTATCACCATGCCCCCCTAATACTAAAGCGGCAATATCTTTAACAGATACATTTAATTCTTCTGCAACAAATGCGCGGAAACGAGCAGTATCCAATACGCCTGACTGGCCGATTACACGGTTTTTCGGGAATCCTGATTCTTTGAATATTGTATATGTCATTGCATCTACAGGATTTGTTAACACAATAATGATCGCATTTGGAGAAGTACGTGCAATTTCCTTTGCTACTGTCTTCATGACACTTTGATTAATTTGAACTAAATCATCGCGACTCATACCTGGTTTGCGTGCGACACCTGCAGTAATTAGTACGATGTCCGAGTTAGCTGTATCATCATAGTTGGAAGTTCCTTTTACATAAGAATCAAAGCCTTGTACAGGCGCCGCTTCCCACATATCCAAAGCCTTTCCTTTTGTCGGATTTTCAGCTGCTGGAAGGTCTACAATCACAACGTCCCCCAATTCTTTTTGGGCAACTAGAAATGCCGCTGTTGCACCTGTATACCCACTCCCTATTACTGAGATTTTTTTACGTTTTAATGTCATAATGAATCGCTCCTTACAATTATTAATAAATCCGCATAATAAAAATATGTACAAAAAAGGGAGAAAACATAATGCTCTCTCCCTTTTTGCAACTACTATTTATTTTGAAACGAATAACTAACAATGTCAATAATTACCGTTATTATTTTGAAATTATGCCAACAATATTATTCATCGCTAAATAATTTGTTCACAATTTCACATAAAAAGGCAAAATTAAGCTTGTATTAGAAGTTTTCGATTAATTTTGTAGCAAACTCAGAACATTTAACTTCTGTAGCGCCATCCATTAAACGTGCGAAGTCATAAGTTACATACTTAGAAGAGATTGTTTTCTCTACAGAGTTTGTAATTAAGTCCGCAGCTTCTTGCCATCCTAAGTGCTCAAGCATTAATACACCTGACAATAATACAGAAGATGGGTTTACTTTATCTTGACCTGCATATTTAGGAGCTGTACCGTGAGTAGCTTCGAAAATAGCGTGACCAGTTAAGTAGTTGATGTTAGCACCTGGAGCGATACCGATACCGCCAACTTGAGCAGCTAATGCATCAGAAATGTAGTCACCGTTTAAGTTCATAGTCGCTACTACGTCAAACTCGTTAGGACGAGTTAAGATTTGTTGTAGGAAAATGTCAGCGATAGAATCTTTAACTAAGATTTTACCAGCAGCTAATGCAGCCGATTGTGCTTCGTTAGCAGCAGCTTCGCCTTGCTCAGCTTTGATTGCATCGTATTGGTTCCATGTGAATACTTTGTCGCCGAATTCAGCTTCAGCTACATCGTAACCCCATTGTTTGAATCCGCCTTCAGTGAACTTCATGATGTTACCTTTGTGCACTAAAGTTACAGATGGGCGGTTATGTTGGATAGCGTATTCGATTGCAGAACGCACTAAACGCTCAGTACCTTCTTTAGAAACAGGTTTAATGCCTAAACCAGAAGTTTCAGGGAAGCGAATTTTGTTAACGCCTAATTCGTTTTGTAAGAAGTTTAATAATTTCTTTTGCTCGTCAGAACCAGCTTGGTACTCGATACCAGCGTAGATATCTTCAGTGTTTTCACGGAAGATTACCATGTCAACATCTTCAGGGCGTTTAACTGGTGATGGAACACCGTCAAAGTGACGTACTGGACGTAAGCAAACATATAAATCTAACTCTTGACGTAATGCTACGTTTAATGAACGGATACCGCCACCGATTGGAGTTGTTAGAGGACCTTTGATTGCGATTAAATACTCATTGATTTTTTCTAATGTTTCTGCTGGTAACCACTCACCAGTTTGGTTGAATGCTTTTTCACCTGCTAAAACTTCTAACCATTCGATTTTCTTTTCGCCATTGTAAGCTTTTTCTACAGCTGCGTCGATTACGCGAGAAGCTGCTGCCCAGATATCTGGACCGATACCGTCACCCTCGATGAAAGGGATTACTGGATTGTTTGGAACGATTAAAGAACCGTTTTCTACTACGATTTTGTTAGTCATTGGAAATTTGCCTCCTAATAATCATAAATCTAGGACTGTGTCAATTCACAGTCCCAGATATTTTAACATACTTTTTTAATTAGCGCTCGTTAATTGGAATGTATTTTTGCATATCTGGACCAACATATTCCGCACGTGGACGGATTAAGCGGTTGTTTGCATATTGTTCTAAAATGTGCGCTACCCAACCTGAAGTACGGGATACTGCGAAGATTGGTGTGAATAAGTCATGCTCGATACCTAAAGAATCATATACTGATGCTGAGAAGAAGTCCACGTTTGCAGGTAATTTCTTTTGCTCAACGATCATATCGTGAATCTTAACAGACATATCGTATAATTCTGGTTTACCTGTTAATTTAGTCAACTTCTCAGACATTACACGTAAGTGAGGTGCACGTGGGTCTCCACCACGGTATACACGGTGACCGAAGCCCATGATTTTTTCTTTATTGTCTAATTTATTTTGTACCCATGCTTCAACTTTGTCGATTGAACCGATTTCAGTTAACATTTTCATAACTTGCTCGTTCGCACCGCCATGTAATGGACCTTTTAATGCGCCGATTGCTGCAGTTACACCAGAGTATACATCAGATAATGTCGCTACACATACACGCGCTGTGAATGTAGATGCGTTTAACTCATGGTCTGCATGTAAAATTAAAGCTTTATCAAATGCTTCGATTGCGATTGCTTCTGGTTCTTCACCAGTTAACATATATAGGAAGTTTGCAGCATAGCCTAATTCCGGTTTTGGAGCAACTGGCTCTTTACCTTGACGTACACGTGCGAATGTTGTTACTACTGTACCGATTTTCGCTTGTAAACGAATTGCTTTACGGTAGTTAGCTTCCGTTTCCATAACGTCCGCTTCTTCGTCAAATGCGCCAAGCATTGATACAGCTGTACGAAGCGCTGCCATTGGGTGTACTGTGTTTAAAGGCATAGATTTGAATAAATCAGTAATTGCCGCTGGAATTTCCATGTTTTTAGCTAATTCTTCTTTTAAGTTAGCTAATTCTTCAGCGTTCGGTAAACGCGTGTTCCATAATAAGAATACTACTTCTTCAAAAGTTGCGTTGTTAGTAAGATCGTCGATGCCATAACCTACATATGTAAGTGTATCATCGATAATTGAAGAAATTTTCGATTCTGCTGCTACGATACCTTCTAATCCTTTTGTTGCTGACATAAAAAATCGCTCCTTCACTTAATAAATTAATTTTGTAAGTGCTTTCTTTTCAATCTATTAAAAAGACGCACACTCATATCGTTCTGCTCAGGTGAACCTATAAGTAAATCGCTTACATATATCATTATAATCAATTTTGACGGCTTTGTGAATGAATTAGTAGGATTTTAAGAAAAAAAAGCATAGGTGATAGATTTTAAGTTTTAAAGAGAATTAACCGTTCACAACGAGATATATATAGCATAAATTAGGAGTGGAATATTTGGATTATACAAGTAACTCGAATCAATTGCTAGTAAAAAGTAGGAATATCGTCATTCTCTTACTTTATTTTATACTTTTTTATTTCATCCCCCCTATAATTTTCGGACTATTTTTTGCATATTTATTATTCCCTGTTTTCCTTTTTTTTAAGCAGCAATTTAAAATTCCATTCTTCATTGTCGTTGTTCTTTTATCTGTTTTTTTATTTGCTGTCATTGTATCAGTCGTCCTATTATTTATTCATAGCTTCTTGACTTTGCTGCCTCTACTGCAGTCGACGCTTTTATCGTTGGAAGACACTTACATTAAGCATCCTCTTCTTCCATTTATCGTGGAAAAGCTTCAGACCTTTTTAAGAGATCTGCTGTTTCTATTGATTAATTTCATAAAAAACAGCTTTCAATCTTTGTTCGAGTTTTTTATTTTTATTGTTACTTTTTATTTTTCATTATTTGAAAGCTATAAAAACCGACTTTGGTTTTTCGCGTATATTCCAAAAGCATATCGGATGGCCTGGGCTAGATATTTTCAAAAAGGGATGGAGCTCATCGGCCGCTTTATCGTTGTCGAAATACAGTTATTTACACTTACGTTTATTTTGCTTAGCATTGGGTTTTACTTTCTGAAATTTGATGCCTTTATCACCAAAGCTTTTTTGATAGCTATTGCCGATTGCTTGCCTTTTTTGGGCATTGGCATATTTTTAATCCCTGTTGCAGCCTATTACTTTATTATAAATAAACCGTTCATCGCCATCGCCATTTTAGCAATTTATTTTATTGTACAAACAATAAGGCAGCTAACTGAATCCATGCTTTGGTCACATACATTGCATCTCCGTATGATCCATACATTTTTAATCAGTGCCGCCTCTGTTTTATTATTTGGTTTTTATGGCATCATCATTAGCCCGATATTGCTTATGATTGCCATTAAATTAAAACAGCATGCTATTTTTGCCAAATGACAACTTGTCCTTTTTTCATACTTTTGCGTAAAAAATAAAAAACAATCGGCTTAAATAGATTACGCGTAATTCCCAGTACGAACAGTAAACCGATAATATCCGTAATAAAGCCCGGCAATGCCAATAATACACCGCCAATAAAAATCATAAATGTTTCAATCACCGCTACAGCAGGGGGGTGGCCTTGCTGTATAGTTTTTTGAATATCCTGAAATGATTTTGTTCCGCGCTGTTTTGCGATAAGCAGCCCTGCTACTGATGTAAAGACAATTAACAATAATGTATATAAAACACCGATTGCATTGCCGATTACGATAAACAATGCGATTTCAGCAAACACAAGCGCGAGTAATCCAACTAAAAGCTTTCTCATAAAATGCCCCCTCTTCTTCTATTTTATACGAATAATTCGATAAAAGGTTTTTAGAAAAACACATTTTGCGTCAAATAGCGCAAAATGATGTCTTTTCTGATGTGGATTCCGTTGAAAAACTTTTACTTTCCCCATCCATTCAAAAAGCTACTCACGCAAGTTTGCACTTATTTGAGTAGCTTCCATTCATTTTATTAAAGAACGCTCGCATGTCCTTTGTATATAACCCCTGTTTCCGCATCCATTGTAATTTCTTGGCCATGGCGAATTAAAGTTGTCGCTTCTTTCACACCGACAATGACAGGAATTCCTAAGCTCAAGCCAACGACAGCTGCGTGAGATGTCAATCCGCCCTCTTCGGTAATAATACCTGCACAATTTTCGATGGCTGGCATCATTTCGCGATCAGAGCCAACCGTTACAATAATTGCCCCTTCTGTATCATATGCCAATGCTTCACCTGCATTTTTTGCGATGATCGCTTTGCCGACTACCGAAGATTTGCCAATGCCTTGCCCACGCGCCAATAAGTCGCCGATTACATGGACTTTCATCAAGTTTGTCGTACCTGCTTCCCCTACCGGAACACCAGCAGTAATAACAACAACATCACCGTGGCTTACATATTCATATTTCAAAGCTTCATCCACTGAAAGCTCCAAAATTTCATCGGTCGTCGTCACACGATGTGTCAAAATCGGTTTAACGCCCCATACTAGCGTCAATTTCTGCGCAGTGGTAGGCTGGCTCGTAACCGCAATAATCGAAACGCCCGGGCGATACTTTGCAATCATTCTAGCCGTATTTCCGCTCTCTGTAGGTGCCAATACTGCTTTCACACCAAGATTAATCGATGTATAAGCAACCGCTTGAGAAATTGCCTCTGTCATATTTGCTTCTTTTTCACGGCTGCGCTTTGCAACAATTGCCCGGTAGTCCAAAGCATTTTCCGTACGGTTGGCAATTTTATTCATTGTTGCAACAGACTCCACCGGATATAAACCGGCAGCCGTTTCACCTGAGAGCATGATCGCATCTGTGCCGTCCATAATCGCATTTGCGACATCCGATGCTTCTGCACGGGTAGGACGCGGATTGCGCTGCATTGAGTCCAACATTTGCGTAGCAGTGATAACCGGCTTGCCTACTTGATTACATTTGCGAATTAATGATTTTTGTACTAATGGAACTTCTTCTGCCGGAATCTCTACCCCTAAATCACCGCGCGCAACCATTAATCCGTCTGAAACTTCGATAATTTCATCGATGTTATCAACGCCTTCCTGGTTTTCGATTTTCGGGATAATTTGAATATGGCTTCCCTCATTTTGCTCTAATAGTTCGCGAATCTCCAGCACGTCCTTCGCTGTACGCACGAAAGAAGCGGCGATAAAGTCTATGCCCTGGTCAATCCCAAATAAAATGTCCGCTGCATCTTTGTCGGTAATCCCTGGCAATTTTACAGATACACCTGGTACGTTGACACCTTTTTTATTTTTCAAAATTCCTGCGTTTTCAACGATTGTATGGATTAAACCTTGCTCCAAATCTTTTGCCAGCACACGAAGCTCGATTAAGCCGTCATCCAATAAAATCATATCATTTTGATCGACATCTTCGATTAATTGGTCATATGTCACAGAAAAGCGTGATTCGTTCCCGAGCACTTCCGTCATTGAAATATCAATCACTTGTCCTGCCACTAAATGCACTTCACCATTTTCCATTGTATGTGTGCGGATTTCCGGACCTTTCGTATCCAATAAAATGCCGACTGGTTTTTTCATGCGCTCTGATGCATCTCGAATCGCCGCGATACGAATCGCATGTTCTTCATGATTCCCGTGCGAAAAGTTTAAACGCGCCACATTCATTCCTGCCTCAATTAACTTATCCAACATTTCCGGTGATTCACTTGCCGGTCCAATCGTACAAACAATTTTTGTTTTTCTCATAATTTTTGTCATCTCCGTTTTATGCACTCTAAATTGAAAGTTCTTTTGATAATGTATATAAACTTAAATCTGCTTGGTGCTTTGTTTCAAATGCTTCCTGTAAAGAATAATCGATAATGTCATGATTTTTTACGCCAACTGCTCGACCGCCTTTATTTTCCAGCAATAACTCAACCGCCCTTGCACCGAATCTCCCTGCCAATACGCGGTCACGGGCAGATGGGGAACCGCCTCGTTGTATATGGCCTAAGACAGAGGTACGTATTTTTACACCTGTACGCTCTTCCAATTGCTTTGCGAGCTTATGACCATTCATAACACCTTCGGCAACGATAATAATACTATGACGCTTGCCACGGGATGCCCCACGCTCAAGACGTGTTACAATATCATCTATTTCAAACGACTCTTCGGGAATTAAAATCGATTCTGCACCTGCTGCCAAACCTGCCCAAAGCGCAATATCCCCTGCATCGCGTCCCATTACTTCAATGACGAACGTATTTTCATGGCTCGTTGCAGTATCGCGGATTTTATCAATCGATTCCACAACGGTATTCAGAGCAGTATCAAAGCCAATCGTATATTCTGTGCCAGGCACATCATTGTCGATTGTGCCAGGTATACCGACACAAGGGAATCCTTTTTCTGTTAATTGCATCGCTCCACGATAAGAACCGTCCCCTCCAATGACCACTAACCCTCCTATACCCTCTTTTTTCATACGTTCAATTGCTTTATGTTGGATATCGTCTTGTTTAAATTCGGGGAAGCGTGCAGAAAACAGCTTCGTGCCGCCTCGTTGTATAATATCGCCAACAGAACCGATATCTAAAAGCTCAAAGTTTCCATTATAAAGACCTTCATAGCCATGGTAAACCCCGACAACATCCACACCGTGAAAACGTGCTTTACGAACGACTGCACGAATAGCCGCATTCATTCCTGGTGCGTCTCCACCACTCGTTAAAACCGCAATTTTCTTCATACGACCTTTTCCTCCTATATGCCTGTTACTATCCACATTAACAGAAAAACCGCTCATATGTAACTATTCTAGAAAACAAAAATGTAAAGCTTTTGAAAAAAATGAAAGAATGCGCTTTCACGCATTCCCTGTTGTCCAATAAAGTCGTTAAACAAAATTACTGTTCGATATATTGGCCGATATTTTTAAATTTTGTATAACGATTTTCGATTAATTGATCAGCGCTTTCTTTATTTAAACCGTTTAAAATATTTGCGATGCATTCCTTCATAATAATCGATTGCTGTTCAACATCTTTATGGGCGCCACCCGCAACTTCGGGAATAATGCCATCAATGATTTCAAGCTGCTTTAAATCAAGCGCTGTTATTTTCATCGCTTCAGCCGCCTGTTTAGCATAGCTTGCATCTTTCCATAAAATCGATGCAGCTCCTTCTGGGGAAATAACTGAATATGTCGCATTTTCAAGCATTAAAATTTTGTTTGCCACTCCTAGCGCAAGTGCGCCGCCACTGCCGCCTTCACCGATTACGATACTAATAATCGGTACCCGAATGCCCGCCATTTCAAACAAATTTCGTGCTATCGCCTCACTTTGGCCACGCTCTTCGGCCGCTTTACCTGGATAAGCCCCTTTCGTATCAATAAAGCAAATGATTGGACGATTAAACTTTTCCGCCTGCTTCATAAGACGGAGCGCTTTACGATACCCTTCAGGATGAGGCATTCCGAAATTGCGGCGAATATTTTCCTTTGTTGTCTTTCCGCGCTGATGACCTATAATTGTGATCGCCTGCCCATTGAATGAGGCAATACCGCCGACAATTGCTGCATCATCTTTAAATGTACGGTCACCATGTAGTTCGATGAAATTTTCGAAAATCCGTTCAATATATTCAAGTGTCGTCGGTCTTTCAGCATGGCGTGCCACTTGTACACGATCCCACGGCTCCATATTCGCATAAACGCTTTTTTCAAGCTCTTGTAAACGCGATTCGAGCTTTTCGATTTCCCCGCTCATATCGACGTCCGCTTCAGCCGCAATCGTTTTGAGCTCGACAATTTTTTCGCGCAGTTTTACAACTGGTTCTTCAAACGCCATTAATTTAGACATGCGAAACACCTCCTTGTACATGTAACTTCACAATTGTTGAAATTTTGTCGCGCATTTCCAATCTATTGAAAATGGCATCAAGCTGTCCATGCTCCAATAAAAATTCCGCCGTTTGAAAATCATCCGGCAATTTTTCGCGCACCGTTTGTTCGATTACACGTCGTCCCGCAAAACCGATTAAGCTTTGAGGCTCGGCAATATTATAATCTCCAATCGATGCAAAGCTTGCAGAAACACCGCCTGTAGTCGGATGTGTCATAATGGAAATATAAAGCAGCCCTTCCTCACTATGACGCTTTAATGCAACACTTGTTTTCGCCATCTGCATTAATGACAGTACACCTTCTTGCATGCGCGCACCACCGCTTGCCGTGAAAATAATGAATGGCACCTTAAGCTCGGTTGCCTTTTCCACAGCGCGTGTAATTTTTTCTCCGACAACAGACCCCATTGAGCCCATACGGAAATGCGAATCCATAACCGCTACAACGACTTGCATCTCTTTTAAAGCGCCCACGCCCGTCAGCACCGCTTCATTTAATCCTGTTTTCTTTTTATCTGCTTCCACTTTTTCCACATATGCCGGGAAGTTTAATGGGTTTGTTGTCTGAAGATGGTCATCCATTGATACAAATGAGCCTTCATCTAAAAAGCAGGCAATTCTTTCTTTCGCTGTCAAACTGAAGTGATGCTGACATTTCATGCATACTTTCAGATTTTTTTCGATTTCCTTTGTCACATGGATTGTTTTGCATTTCGGACATTTTGTAACGATGCCTTCAGGAAAGGCTTTTTCATCATCTCTTTTTGTAATATGTTCTGCATTTTTTTTACGGCCACTTGTAAATAAATCACGAATTGACATCGTAATCCCCCTTTAAATTCACATAAATCATTATTTTATAATTTTTATCCATTTTTCGTATGCATCGATTGCTTCGTTTGTATAACCCATCTGCATGGAAGTGAGCAAAGTTTTCACTTCCATTTTCTCCTCGGCCGTTATTTCGCTCGTAAGCAAATTATCACTGAATGCAAGGAGCTGCAGCCAAATTTTTAATGCGAGCCGATTCCCGGAAACGATAATGCATTCACGAAGGATGTCTTCCCGCTTCAACGGCTGATCCAATTCCACTTTTACGAAGAAACTTTCCCAAATCGGAAGTGTGCGGAACTTTTTTGACTGGCAAATAATGCGGATTGCCTCTTTTTCATGCATTTGCCTTGTCGCATGCACATCCGCAATTGATTTTTCGTCTTGCAAAATAAACGAACCGACAATCTCAACAAATTGATGGTGCTTCATGCTCGCCAAATACGTGCCGCCGCCATGCCTCGTTTCAATTAAGCCAAGCAGCTCCAAACTTCGCAATGCTTCCCGAACTGAAGACCTTCCTACTTGCAGTTGCTCGCTTAATACTCTTTCTGAAGGGAGCTTTTGCCCTTCCTGAATATTTTGCTGTGCTATTAATTCGTGCAATTGCTTTACAATTTGTATGAATATTTTCTTTGCAGGCTTTTCTCCCACATTTTCCACCTCATCATGTCCAGCATTCCACAAAGTAATTTAACAAAAGTGGTCAGACCAGTTTCTAAAGTAAGAATACAAAAAGTTTTTGACATTGTAAAGAGAAAATATAAAACTTATATCTTATATATAATAAAATTTGCGAATATATAACTATTTTTACGTTTTTTCGATAATTTTTGATTAAGCAATATAAAAAGAGCGCATCTAAACTTATTAGAATACGCTCTTTAATACTATTTATTTTATAATAATTTGCTTAACTTTTATTTGTTGTTTGTTAAAGCGATACTCGAAAAAGCCTTCAATATAGAGCAATGCATCCTCATGCAAATTCCCTGCTACTTGCTCGTATTCTTTCGGGAAAAGCGTTAAAGAGACGGTGCCGAATTCATCTTCCAATTGAACGAAAGCCATCAGCTCCCCTCGCTTTGTACGAAGCTGCTTGACTTCACGGACATGGCCGACCATTTTCACATAGGCATTGTCTTTTAGCTTCGGTAGTGTTTGGACTGTTGCTGTCGCTTCCGGAAAACGCATGCGCACTTTTACGATTGGATGATCGGATAAATAAAAGCCGAGCACTTCCTTTTCGTATTGCAATTTTATTTTTTCAGGCATTGGTGAAGTTTCGCTGTATTTTGGCTTGCCGAACGCAAGAAGCGCCCCTTCAAATAAATCATCCCCGCCAGGTCGCACAAAATCGGCCTGTTTTTGTGCTCCTTCAATTGTGGCGAGCAATGTGGCGCGATCTTTTCCAAATTCGTCAAGTGCTCCAGCTTTGATTAATGGTTCGATAATTTTTCGGGTGAAATTCGCCGTCGTCAACGAAACCGCCAAATCAAATATGGAGTCGAACGGCTTTTGCCTTTCTTCCCTGCATATTAATAATTTTTGCAAAAATGGCTGTGGGACACTTTTAATAGCCGATAAACTAAATCGGATTTTTCCGTTTTCCACTTTAAAATGACGCATGCTCCGATTAATCGATGGCCGTAAAATTTCTATCCCTTTCGCTTTGGCCTCCATCAAAATTTGTGCAAGCTTATCTGGATTCCCTGTTGCATTTGTTAACAGTGCCGCGTAAAAATTGACAGGATAATTCGCTTTTAAATAGGCCATTTGATATGAAATGACACTATATGCAACTGCGTGGCTTTTCGGGAAGCCATAATCAGCAAAGCGGACAATCAATGCATATACATCCTCAGCTATTTGCTGTGAATAGCCCTTCGTTAACGCACCTCGCACAAAAGCTGCCCGCTGCTGTTCCAATACATCACGTTTCTTCTTACTGACGGCGCGCCGGAGCATGTCTGCCTGCCCAAAAGTAAAGCCTGCCATAACATTCGCGATGCGCATAATCTGCTCCTGATAAATAATCACTCCATATGTTTCTTCTAAAATAGGTGCTAAATCAGGATGCGGCAAGATTACTTGCTCTGTTAATTGCTTTCTTCTCGCATAGAGCGGAATGAATTCCATTGGACCTGGGCGATACAATGCATTTACTGCGACAATATCCAAAAATCGGGTTGGCTGTATTTCGCGTAAAGCATTTTTCATGCCGTCAGATTCAAGCTGGAAAATACCCGATGTATCACCATACTGCAGGAGCTCGAACGTTTTCCAGTCATCGAAAGGAATTTGATTAAAATCAAGGTGAATATCATGTGTAAACTGAATAGATTTCCGGATTTGCTCGAGAATTGTCAAATTGCGCAAGCCTAAAAAATCAATTTTCAATAAACCTGTTTGTTCCACTTCGAGCATTGGCCATTGCGTTAAATAAATGCCGTCATGCCCTTCTTCTATTGGAACAACATCGACTAACGGGATAGGACTTAATATGACGCCTGCTGCATGTGTGGAGGCATTTCGAGGCAGCCCCTCCAGCCGAAGCGATGTTTGAAGCCACTTTTGGCGTATTGGCTCTGCAGCTACCCATGTCCGTAATTTTTCAGACATTGCATACGCTTCTTTTAACGTAATGCCCGGCTTATTCGGAATAAGCTTTGAAATCATTTCCAATATATCGCTTTCAAAATTGAACATACGCGCTACATCGCGTGCTACCGCTTTCGCCGACAATGTGCCGAATGTAATAATTTGCGCAACATATTGCTTTCCGTATTTTTTTGCAACATATTGGATGACTTCATGGCGTCTCGTATCTAAAAAGTCGATATCGATGTCCGGCAATGTAACACGCTCCGGATTTAAAAAACGTTCGAATAGTAGATCATACTGCAATGGGTCGACTTGCGTAATCTCAAGTGCATAGGCTACAAGTGAGGAAGCAGATGAGCCGCGTCCCGGTCCCGTTAAAATTTGAGCTTCCCTTGCGAAGCGCATAAAATCGGCGACAATTAAAAAATAATCCGAATAGCCCATCGATTGAATGACGTGAAGTTCATAATTCACTCTTTCCATGTACCTACCAGGCAATGATTGCACATTTAATCTTCGCTGCAACCCATTGAATACTTGCTGCTGCAGCATATTTTCCGCGGTTTCTCCTTCTTGAAGAGGAAACTTTGGCATATATACTTCATTTGTTTCAATTTGAATTCGGCAACTCATTAACAGATTGTCCATTTGCAGGAGCCATTCCGGCCGATCCTGGAACCTGTCTCGCCACTGTTCCGCCGTCAATAAATAATTCTCGTTTCTGCTGCTATCCGGTGCCTCATTTAGCTTCACGCCTGTATCAATTGCCTGCGCTACTTCATAGGCAAAAAAATCTTCCGGCTTAAAAAAAAGACTTTCATGTGTCGCAATGATCGGCAGTACGTATTTTTCAGCCAACTCCACTGCCTGCGCTTCAAATGACGATGTTTGCGCTATACGAGAAATACCGATAAATACTTCATCCGGAAACGCATTTTTTATTTCCTGCAATGTTGGCTCTGCCGCCTGCTGCAGCCATATCGCCTGCAGATCAAGGGCAGGGACCATAAAGACAATTCCTTTTCCGTAAGCAAGCAGCCATCGCAGCGGGATTGTCAGCTTTGGCCGAATCGCAATACTGCTGGATATTTTCAACAAATTTTGGTAGCCTTCGTTTGTTTTGGCATATAAAACAAGCGGCAGCGATTGTTCTTCTGTCAATTCAAGCTGCACTGTCAAGCCAACTACCGGATGGATGCCAGCCCTTTTCATTTCATGCCAAAAAGGCAAAAGTCCGTACAGTTTCGTATTGACGATTGCACAGCTTTTTGCCTTTTGGTGATGTAAGAAAGGGATGAGCTCCTCGATACGAATTGTACTTTTCAATAAATCGGCACTTGTCCGTACTTGCGGATATACAGTCACGCGTCATCCCTCCATCATATTATTTATATTCTTTGCAAATTGCTTTTAAATCTTCAATGACATAATCTGCCTCTTCCCAGGAATAAGCAGTTGCACCAGAAGCTAACGGATGGCCTCCGCCTTTATATTTTTTTGCTAGTTCGTTGATGATAGGACCTTTTGAGCGTAAACGCACACGAATCGTATCATTTTCTTCTATGAACATGACCCATGCGCGAATATTTTTCACATTGCCCAATGAGCCAACTAAAAGGGAAGTTTCAGATGGGGTTGCATCAAACTGATTTAAAATAGCTGTCGGCAGTTTAATGTACGCCATCCCGCATTCATCCATTACGAAATGCTGGTAAATATAGCCCTGCAAGTTCAACAGCTTTCGTTCCATTTCATACATCCCGTCAAATAGCGCATTACGGTCAATATTATACTGAACTAATTGACCCGCTGCTTCAAATGTTTTTGACGTCGCACTCGGGAATAAAAACCGCCCTGTGTCTCCAACAATCCCGGCAAATAAAAGACGTGCCGCAGCATCGGACATATTCCAGCCCGCATATATTTTTCCTTCTTCATAAAGCTCGTAAATCATTTCGCTGCATGAACTCGCATTCGTGTCCACCCATAATAGATCACCATATGCATCGTCGTTTGGATGGTGATCGATTTTAATAATACAATCGCCTTTCACATAGCGTTCGTCATCAATGCGCTCTGTATTTGCAGTATCTGTAACGATAATAAGCGCATTTTCGAACTGTGCATCGTCTATTTGCTGCGGGAATGCCATAAATGATAAAGAATCATCATGCTCACCGACCGTAAATACGATTTTCTCCGGATAATTGGCGCGAATCAACTCCGCTAAACCGATTTGTGAACCGTACGCATCCGGGTCTGGGCGTACATGGCGATGTAAAATAATCGTGTCGTATTGTTTAATTTTGTCAATAATTTGACGTTTCACAACATTTCCCCCTCGCACATAGTGAATACCTATATCAATTTCCGCGAAAACTCGTTACAATATTTAGTAGTTTGGCTATCGGGAGGTTCACTATGGTCTTTTTAAATTTACTGTTCGTTGCTTGTATTGTAGCATCACTTGTTTTCTATTTTTATTTCAAAACGAAGCAATTCCGCTCTACATTGCCGATTCGCCGGAAATGGTATACTGCGAAAGCGGGTGTAGCCCTTGCCGTGTTTTTAGTCTTCTTTGGGCTTAATGCAATGATTCTATACCCTGATATTCTCGGATTTGCCGTTGCGGCGGCCTTTCTTTTAATCGGTGTCGGTTTAGGTGTAAACAACTATAAACGCATGCGCCATGAAGGCCGTTACGTAAAAGAAGAATATGAATTGAACAAGTAATTGAAAAGGGTGTGCCGAAAGTGAATGACTTTCAGCACAGCCCTTCTTTTTATTAAGCTACTCAAATACTATCGAATTGGGGATGACTTTGCCAAAGCGTCATTGCCCTGCCCAGGCTAAAACGCAAGCTCCGGGCTATCCTTGGATCGGATGGGCGCCTGAGCGCTTTTTTTATCGCTCCAATAGCTGGAATGTCATCATCGCTTTCCCTACAAGATTTGTTGCACTAAACACTTCAAAATCCATTTTCACGAATTTACGGGACATATCCAAAATTCGCGGACGTACTGTTAATACGCTCTCCATCTGTACTGGCTTTATGAAGTAAATATTCATATTTTCAACGACCGCTTCCCCGCGCTTGCGACGTTTCAGCGAAAAAGCCCCGACTTCCGCCAATAATGTTGTAAATGCCCCGTATGAAATCGCGCCAAACTGATTCGTCATTTGCGGAGTGACTGTAAACTCCACAGCAATATCTTCCTCACCCATTACACGCATTTCATTTTTCACAAGGTCATCAATCGTTTCTCCATGCTGCGGCTGGCGCTGTGCTAGCTGAATTGCCTTTAATACGTCTTGACGGCTAATAACCCCTTTTAATAGCCCCTCTTCATCGATGACAGGAAGCAAATCGATTCCTTCCCAAATCATTCGGTGCCCTGCTGAAGCGACACTCGTTTTCATTGAAGCGGCAATTGGGTTTTTCGTCATTACTTTGTCAATCGGCTCTGACTCCTCTTTCCCAATTACGTCTTTACTCGTTATCATTCCGACAAGCTTATTTTGATTCGTTACGACGGGGAAGGCCCCATGTGTAGTGCGTCGATTTTCTTTATGGAAATCCGCAATTGTGTCACTATTCCTTAAAACTGCCGTATCTTCCATTGGTACGTACACATCTTCAATAAGCAAAATATCCTTTTTGATCAATTGGTCATATATCGCGCGGTTGATCATTGTCGCAACAGTAAATGTATCATAGCTTGTCGAAATGATCGGCAAATCCAATTCGTCTGCCAACGCTTTATTCGGCTCGGTTGTATCAAAGCCGCCTGTAATTAAAACGGCTGCACCTGTTTTCAATGCATATTCATGCGCCTGTGTACGGTTGCCGACGATTAGTAGGCTTCCCGCATCCGTATAGCGCATCATATCTTCAAGCTTCATCGCACCTATTACAAATTTCGTTAAAGTTTTATGTAGACCTGACTTCCCACCTAAAACTTGGCCATCAATAATATTTACAATTTCAGCGAATGTTAACCGTTCAATGTTTTCCTTCTTTTTCTTTTCAATACGAATCGTTCCTACACGTTCGATTGAGCTTACGAGGCGGCGATTTTCGGCCTCTTTAATCGCACGGTAAGCAGTCCCCTCACTTACTTGCATTTCCTTTGCAATTTGACGAACAGAAATTTTATCGCCAACTGGTAGTGATTCAATGTATTGTAAAATTCGCTCATGTTTCGTTGACAATTACATCACCTATTTCTCATCATTCATTCATGTCCTTAGTGTACCATATTTAAAGACGGCAATTACACTATTTTCAATACATATTCCCGTATAATCGCTAATAAATGCAAGATAATCGGGACATCTATCAATAAGACAAACTGCCCAGCAAGGATAACTTGCTGGACAGTTAATAAATGGAGCGTATTAAAGTTTCACAAATTCCCCGGGTTTTAATATCTGTACATCAGCCCCTTCCACAAGCTTTGCAAATTCTGCGGGATCTTGTTCGATCGGAGGGAATGTATTGTAATGAATCGGAACGGCAATTTTAGGTTTCAATAATGATACCGCATATGCCGCATCTTCCGGTCCCATCGTGAAATTATCGCCAATCGGCAAAAACGCTATATCAATCGGGTGGCGCTTTCCAATCAGTTCCATATCGCCGAACAATGCCGTATCGCCCGCATGGTAAATCGTTTTCCCCTCTGCCGTAAATAAAATTCCAGCCGGCATTCCCATGTAGATGATTTCATTCTTTTCCGTCACATAAGATGAACCATGAAATGCTTGCGTAAACTTCACTTTCCCAAACTCAAATTGACGTGCTCCCCCAATATGCATATTGTGGACATTGCATCCTTGCCAGCCTAAATAGTCCGCAAGCTCATTTGGCGCCACAACAAGCGCATTATTCTTTTTCGCCAATTCCACCGTATCTCCTACATGGTCATTATGTCCATGCGTCAATAAAATGACGTCCGGATTTTCGTTTTCCACCGTTAAATCTGTTTGTCCATTCCCGTTAATAAAAGGATCGATTAATATTGTCGTTTCATTTGCCACAATTTTTACTACCGAATGTCCGTGAAATGAAATTTGCATAAAATATACCTCCTAAAATAACATTCTTTGTCGTATTCGATATGTATGCACAATTCTCCTTTTTTTGATATGCTTATATCGTGAATTCATTTAGATGACAACAAAGGAGTCTTTTATAATGTCAAAGCTTAAACAATTACAAAATGATTTAATTGAAAATGAATGGGATGCCGCTTTTATTACAACACCTGATAATGTGTTCTACTTTTCGGGATTTAGAAGCGAACCTCATGAACGCTTACTAGGCGTGATGGTATTCAAAGATGCAGATCCTTTTTTAATTTGCCCGAAAATGGAAATCCCGGATGCCGTAGCAGCTGGATGGTCATTCGATGTTATTGGGCATGAGGATACAGAAAACGCATGGGATGTTGTGGCAAAAACTGTAGCAGCGCGCAACGTTGCTTTCAATACATTGGCCATCGAAAAATCCCATTTAACGGTCGAGCGTTTAGAAGCGATTCAAGAGCGTTTTTCAACATTGAAATTTGCCAATATTGACGAAAAGGTAAATGCGCTCCGTATTTGCAAAGATGAAGAAGAGCTTTCGAAATTGCGCAAAGCTGCACAATTGGCAGACTTCGCGATTGAAGTAGGCTGTGATGCAATAGCTGAAGGAAAAACAGAAATGGAAATATTGAATACAATCGAATCAGCCATTAAAGCAAAGGGCTATGCAATGAGCTTTGATACGATGGTATTGGCTGGCGAAAAAGCCGCTTCCCCGCATGGTACACCGGGAGATCGCAAAATCCGAAAAGGTGACTTTATATTATTCGACCTTGGCGTCATTTACGAAGGCTATTGTTCTGATATTACACGCACTGTCGCATTCGGTCAGCCAACAGAGGAACAAGTCGAAATATACAACACTGTTCGCCGTGCTAACGAAGCTGCGATTGAAGCCGTTAAACCAGGTGTTCGTGCGATGGATTTAGATAAAATTGCACGTGATGTCATTACAGATGCAGGCTATGGACAATATTTCACACATCGCTTAGGTCATGGTCTTGGCATTTCCGTTCATGAATTCCCGTCAATTAACGGGGCAAATGAATTTGCCCTGAATGAAGGAACTGTATTTACAATCGAGCCTGGCGTATATAAAACAGATGTAGCTGGCGTACGTATTGAAGATGATGTTGTCGTAACGAATGACGGTGTGGAAGTGTTGACAAAGTTCACGAAAGAATTGGTTATTTTATAATCATAGTAAATTTAATTTTATATTTGTATAGATACTAGAAATAATGCATACACTAGGCGAGTACTCCTTAATGAAGCCATTAAGGAATGCTCGCTTTTTTGTTGTTTTTTATTAAAATATTGTATTTTACAATATTTAACTTGTTTTTCATAGGTAAAAAAGAGGAATAGATTACTATTATTTAAAATCGAAAGGAAGTGGTGCATTATGAAAAAATGGTCATTTATTACGCTGCTTGTAATCGTGCTAACTTTATTGCCAATTAGTCAAATAGAATGGAATACTAAAGCCGAAACGAGTCAATTTGCGCTATCACAAAATGAGGGCTTTTTGCATGATGCACCGAAAAGCGAAACCAATATAAAAGATGGACCCGTCATATCGGGCGGCTTAATGCCGAAAGCGAATCGAAGCTATACGTACGAACCTTCCTTTGAAGATGCCCGGAAAAAAACTTATATCGCTGCCAAAAATACGGCATTAAACAACTCGATCGAATTATTGGAAGATGATTATATAGGCTATACGTATATAGAAAATCAACAGCAGCTTTCACTCGGTGTCGCCTATTCGGACATATTTTTCTTCTCATTAAGCTATCCGATGAAAGAAAAAACAATGATCACCGATACGGATTATCACTATGATGGCTCAAATGCAACAACTCAAATCTTTGTGGAAAGTACATCCGCAACCGTTAAGACAAAAGCCGGGACATTCCAAAATGTAGTAATTTTAAATTATCCGAACGGCTCAAAGCTTTATTTAGCAAAAGAATACGGCATTATTCGGATTACAGATTTTGAAGGCAATATAACAACCGAATTAATCGCAGTACAATAATAAGCGCTAAAGCCCTCGTTCAACTCCGATGGGTCCTAAATACCGCATACTTGTTGTTTGACCCAAATGACTCGCATCGAGTGGCCTCAGACATTGGAGACCCCGGCGCAAAAGTAAATATAAAATCACTTTTGCACGGATAGACCTAATATTGCAGAGGTGGCACAGTTTGCCGGGACGAGGACAACACTTTCTTGCAAAGCTACCCACCATGCCAAAATCTATAATTTCCTGGCGTGTGAAATAGTATTTTTAAAAACAAAAATGCCCGAGTGACTATGTTGAGATTGAGGTACTTAACCAAGTTTAACTCAATCATTCACTCTACCCAAGGAGATCATAGTCAATGAGGCTACTTAATGGTAAACAAAGTTTAAGAAGATATCAATTTGCACAAAAGCTTAACTGTAAAAAATCCATTATGTTTGCTTCACGGCAAACATAATGGATTTTCAATGTGAAATATATCAGTTCAATCCTGTTAATGCACCTAGTACATCATCAACTTCTGCATATAATAATTCTTGTGCATCTGCTACAGCGCGGTATACAATTTTTCCGTCCACTGTGTTCACCCCGCGTTTTAAAGCGGGATTATCTAAGCATGCACGCAAAAAGCCTTTATTGGCGATTTGCAATGCATAAGGAACCGTATTATTCGTTAACGCAATTGTCGAAGTGCGAGGTACCGCTCCAGGCATATTCGCTACCGTATAGTGCACAACCCCATGCTTTACGAATGTAGGATTATCATGTGTTGTCACCTTTTCAGATGTCGCAAAACACCCGCCTTGGTCGATTGCAATATCAACTACTACTGAGCCTGGTGCCATCGACTGGATCATTTCTTCCGTCACTAATTTTGGTGCCTTCGCTCCTGGGATCAGCACAGAGCCAATCACTAAATCTGCTGTGCGAACTGCATCAGCAATATTATACGGATTTGAAATTAACGTTTGGACATCACGGCCAAATAGATCATCCAATTGACGCAAACGTTCAGGGCTTAAGTCGATGATTGTTACATCTGCACCCATACCGACTGCTACTTTCGCGGCATTTGTACCCGCTATTCCGCCTCCAATTACTGTTACTTTACTGCGAGGAACTCCTGAAACCCCACCGAGTAAAATTCCTTTGCCCCCTGGCAGTTTTTCCAAATAATGTGCCCCGATTTGTGTAGCCATTTTACCCGCAACTTCACTCATCGGTGTTAATAATGGCAGTGATCCATTTGGTAATTGCACTGTTTCATAGGCAATGCCGATCACTCGATTTTCAAGTAATGCTTTCGTCAGCTCCGGCTCTGGTGCCAAATGCAAGTAAGTAAATAATATTAGCCCATCACGGAAATAATTATATTCACTTTCAATCGGCTCTTTCACTTTTAAAACCATCTCCGCAGCCCATGCTTCAGCTGCTGTATCGACAATATGCGCCCCCGCTAAAATGTAGTCATTATCCGTGAATGCAGATCCTAGTCCCGCTCCTGATTCGATATACACTTCATGACCATTCGCGATTAACGACAGTACCCCTGCTGGCGTCATCGCAACTCGATTTTCATTATTTTTTATTTCTTTCGGTACCCCAATTTTCAACGTAATTCCTCCCTTTAACAATTGCTTGGAAATATGCTTAACATAATTCAAATCCATTCTACCAACTTTATTCACAAAATAGTAGATAATTTTAAATATAAAATATATTCGGAATGGCGAACTTTAAATTTTGTCCTAAAACTGTAAAAAACAACTCTTCCATATTCGGAAAAATATTTTATAATAATAATTGAACAAATTATTCACTTTTTTCACAAAATACTATGACTAATCGATGGGAAACTTTATATTTTTTTACATTTTTTCTCGTTAGGTATTTCCATTCGAAAAACATTTGTTATAATGAAGTCATAGAAAAATTAGGAGGTAATGGAAATGGCAAATCATTATAAAAGCATTGTAGTAGCAGTAGACGGTTCTAAAGAAGCTGAGTATGCATTCCGTAAATCAATCGATGTGGCAAAACGCAATGTAGGTGCGACAATCAATCTTGTAAACGTTATCGATACGCGCTCTTTTGCTGCTATTGAAGCTTATGACCGTTCAATTGCTGAGCGTGCTCAACAGCATTCCGAGGAATTATTAAACGGCTATAAAAAGCAAGCTGAAGAAGAAGGTATTGAAAACGTAAACTTAATCATCGAATACGGTTCTCCTAAAAATATTATTACAAAAGAACTTTCAAATGTAGTTGAAGCAGATTTAATCATCTGTGGCGCAACTGGTTTAAATGCTGTTGAACGTTTCTTAATCGGTTCTGTATCGGAAGCAATCGTACGTTCAGCTAAATGTGACGTATTGGTAATCCGTACTCCTGAATGATTTTAATAAGTAAGTAATTATAAAACGCCATCACCCTCTGCTTGAGTGAATGGCGTTTTTTCGTCATCGTTTTTGGTCGTTGCTTTCTTTCCATAGTCGAACCTTTTCAAAAAACAACGCTAAAGCTTCGCGGTTCGACATATTCGGGACTTTCGCCAATAATACTTCGCGGGGCGCTTTAAGCTGTTGGCTCTGTTTTTGCAAAATTAAAATGCTTTTCTCATGGGCTTTTGAGGAGAATAAGTTTTCGGGAAGCTGGATGACTGCTTGAATCCATGCATGTCCTTTAATATACTTATGGAGCTGTTTTGCTTGATCCGACTCGAATAAATTTGCCGGTACTAGGAAAAATGCAAACCCGCCATCCTTTGTATAATTTAAAGATTGCTCAATAAATAAATGGTGGGCATAGCTCATCCCTTCTGTTGCGCATAATTCATAGTCAAGCGCGATTTCTTCATTCGGATAATAGCCTACAGGCAGGTCACATACGACTGCATCTACTGGATCCACCAATAGGTTGGCAAGTGCGTCTTGGCGGAATAATGTGACCGGCTGCTCGATTAAATCCCCGGTAGCTGCGGCTAATCGAATTAATATATCATCGACTTCAACCCCTGTCGCCTGGACTTTTCCGTCCAATGCATTCATCACTGTAAACAATAAATTTCCTGTCCCCAGCGCCGGGTCGACTACCGATATCGCGCGCTCCTCCAACTCCTGTTCAAAGCATTGCTCCACAAAATGACTGACGATCAAACCAAGTGTATCTGGCGTCATCTGATGGTTGGGCTGTGCGCTTTTACGCATGCCTTTTAAAATGGCGATTTGGATTGCTTTACGCATATCTTCCTTTTTTGCGTCCTCTACTTGCCAGTCATATTTTCCGTCCAATATATCTTCGAGCGTTTGCAAAAGCGCATCCAAATATTCCTGCCCCTGCTCTGCTACGAGCTTTTCCGCATAATCATTCACATATTTAAAAATTTGCTCAAACTTTTCCATTTAATTAAAACTCCTTCATACACTTCATAAATGAACAACCCACTCAAAAGCAATTGAGTGGGTGTACATCATACTTCTATTTACTTTACATTAAAATCGTTTAAAACAAAATTATTTTGAAAGAGCTTTTACCGCTTCAATTGCCGCATCGTAGTTCGGGTGATCTGTTGCTTCTGGTACATATTCCACATATACAACTTTCCCTGCTTCATCCACTACGAAAATTGAGCGTGTTAATAGGCGTAATTCTTTAATATGTACGCCATATGCCTCACCGAATGATGCGTCGCGGTGATCTGATACTGTTACAACTTTATCGATACCTGCCGCTCCACACCAACGTTTTTGAGCAAATGGTAAATCCATTGATACTGTATAAATAATCACATTGTCGCCTAAATCAGCGGCAGCTTCATTGAATGTACGTGTTTGCTGGTCACATACACCTGTGTCCAATGATGGGACAACAGAGAACAGGCGGATTTTTCCTTCTGAATCTTTTAATGTCACTTCTGATAAATCATTTGCCAAAACTTTGAAATCAGGTGCCTGATCACCGACTTTTACCTCATTGCCGATTAATGTTACAGGACCATTTTTAAATGTTGTTTGTACCATGCTTAACGCCTCCTTATTATTCCCTTATAATACTAAAAACAATTTAGCAATTGCAAATAACTGAACTCAAATTCATACAATTAAAAGAAAGGGGCTGTTTTGTAAGACAAAACTTACAAAAACAGCTCCTCTCTCGCTTAGAAGGTGTCGATAGTTAATAATTCCCCTTCTCTCGTTTCTTAAACCTATTGCGTATAAATATTTTCATGGATAACGACTGTATCCGCAAAGTAATCCGCGATGCTTTTATTATCCGGTGCGAATGCGACGATTAAATACGGCAAGTATAGTAGTGTCCCGTTTATAAAGCGTCCCACTCCTTCACGGAATAGCACTGTCATCCAGTCCAATGCTTCTCCATTATCCTTTTGTACCTTTATGCCGAAAGCCATTTTCCCTAAAGTTTGCTTGAAAAACTTTGTCAGCAGCACAAAATACGCATAGAAAATTAAACCTGATACAATTGTAAATGGTGCATACCATGCATCCCCGGCCGTATTCCAATTCATTAAGGCGAATAGCGGCCTTACAGAAATTCCAACGATCGCACTAATTACGAGGGAATCCAATATGAAGGCCCAAAAGCGCATCCAAAAGCCTGCTGTTTTTTGTTTAATAGAAGGCGACTCTACGATAGATGTTGTATTTACTACTTCCATTGCGTCACTCATCGTGATCCCCCCTAATTAATAGTCACCGTATAAATACATCATACGAGGTGAATTCGTTGAAGAAATAATTTTGGATAATAGCTCTGACTCTGCTGATGGACGCAGCATTGAACCTAACTTCACACCTAAAAGCGAACCCCATCCCGAAGTATCCATTGTATATTCAAAGAACTCGGCATCTTCCAACCCAAAATCCGCGCGCAATGCATTCAATGCCGCTTCTTCATTTCCGATTTCATCAACTAAGCCTGCACTTAAAGCTTGGGAGCCGCCTAATACACGGCCATCCGCAACTTTTTTCACATCCGCTTCCGACATACTGCGTCCCGCTTCGATAATATCGACGAAATGCTCATACGATTCATCAATCATCTCTTGGAGCATTGCAAGCTCTTCTTTTGTAGATGGACGCACACCGCCGAACATATCTTTATGTTCTCCGGATTTGATCGTCTCAAATTCCACGCCGACTTTTTCAGCTAATTTACCATAATTAATCGACTGCATAATGACACCGATCGAGCCGGTAATTGTTTCACGTTGTGCGAAAATTTTACTTGCCGGCGCAGAAATATAATAGCCGCCTGAAGCAGCCATTGATCCCATCGATACATAAATCGGTATTTGCTTTTCTTCTTTGATCTCTACTAGCTTTTGATAAATTTCTTCCGATTCAATGACACCTCCACCTGGAGTATTCACCGATAAAAGAACTGCCTTCACTGTATCATCTTTCAATACAGCATCTAACTGCTCTACAAATGCCTGGTGGTTGTAATCAACTGTTTCCCAAATACTCGGTTCGCCAACATCTTGAATAACACCATTTACCGTTAAATGGGCAATACGATTTGTGAAATCCCCTGATTCAACGACATTTTCATATGTGAGTGTCTCTGTTTCTAGCACACTACCAAAACTGCTAAAGAAATCTGTTTTAAAAATCGTAATAATTGTATTAATCCCGATTGAGAAAAATAGCAATACTGCAGCGATAATTAATGCTACAACTCGTTTTGTATTCATTTTCATGCCTCCCTTACTACTATGTACGAAGTTATTTTACAAAAAGTTTCAATGAAAATGCAAATCTACCATTTTCTCTACAAGAAAAAAGGCGGCAAATTTCGCCACCTTTTTCATTACCCAGGAAATAATTGTCGAGAGCAATTATTTTCGCTCTTTTAAACGTAATTCGACACGTCGGATTTTCCCTGAAATGGTTTTCGGCAATTCATCCAAAAACTCAATGATCCGCGGATATTTATATGGCGCTGTTAACTGTTTCACATGGTTCTGCAGCTCTTCAACAATTGTCGGGCTATCTTTCAATGCTTGATCTTTCAGTACAATAAACGCTTTTACAACATTTCCGCGAATTTCGTCAGGACTTGCAACGACCGCACATTCCTGTACTGCCGGATGCTTCGTCAAGGCGTCCTCCACTTCAAACGGCCCGATTGTATAACCAGATGAAATAATGATGTCATCATTTCGGCCTTCAAACCAGAAATAGCCTTCCTTGTCTTTTGTCGCACGGTCACCCGTTACATACCAATCGCCGCGATATTGAATAGCTGTACGTTCCGGGTCTTTATAATAGCCTTTAAATAGCGCTGGCGTCGATTTATGAACGGCTATATCACCGACTTCCCCCACCGGAACCAGTTCACCGTATTCGTTAATCAATTCAATTTTATTTCCTGGTGTCGGTTTCCCCATAGAGCCGGAGCGCAATTCCGTGTTTAATAATGTGCCGATCAATAGTGTATTTTCAGTTTGGCCATATCCATCACGGACAGTCATTTTATGCTCGCGTTCAAATGTTTCGATAACTTCCCTATTCAAAGGCTCTCCTGCCGAGACAGCACTATGCAATGAGGTTAAATTAAATGAGCTTAATTGGTCCAATTTTGCCATCATACGATATTCGGTTGGTGTACAGCACAGAACATTCACCTTTTGTTGCTCAATTAAATGCAAATATTGTTTCGCATCAAATTTTCCTTTGTATACAAATGCCGTTGCTCCACTGCCCAATACAGCTAAAAACGGACTCCAAATCCATTTTTGCCATCCTGGCGCTGCTGTTGCCCAGACCGTATCCCCATCACGGACTCCGAGCCACTCAGCGGCTGTCGTGCGTAAATGTGCATAGCCCCATCCGTGTGAGTGCATGACACCTTTTGGATTTCCTGTCGTGCCGGATGTATATGCTAAAAACGCCAAATCATCTGCTGTCGTTTCAGCAGAAGCAAATTCATTTGATTGCTGCTGTGCAAGCTGCATTAACGATATCCAGCCTTCTTTATCATCCCCTACGATAAAGCATTCCACATTTGACAAGCTTTCTACATGCTCAAATTCCTTCACGAACTGTTCCATAACGATAATCGCTTTTGCCTCGGAATGAATTAAACGGTAATCAATATCTTTCGCCCTTAGCAACTCAGAGCTTGGAATGATGACCAAACCAGCTTTTAATGCGCCAATATATGAGACATACGCTTCTAAACAACGAGGCAGCATAATTAAAATAACATCGCCTTTTTTTAAGCCTTTTGCATAAAAAGCGTTCGCTACTTGGTTTGCCTGCTGCAACAGCTCTTCATATGTATAGCGATTTTGCTGTCCGTTTTCTTCTTGAAAGATTAATGCTGTCTTTTCGCTTTTATTGCCGTGCTTTTCAAATTCATCGACAATATTATACTTTTCTGGTGCAACTAATTGTTCTTCATTCATTTCTAACTCTCCCCTTTGACTGAAAAAAATGAGTCTTTCCATTTCAGTATAATGATGATTTTCATTAATTTCAAAATATTCCGCAACTTTTTTGCCGCATAACAAATAATTTTATAAACAAGATATTAGAAAAGCGCAATTTGGCACAATTTAAAGTTTGGGTTATTCTTTTAGGAACGTTCATAAAAATTTTGCTCATCGCAAAAAAAAAGAAACGCTGCCTTTAAAAGCAGCGATTCCTTTTTTAAAACATTTTTTATTGATTTGAGTTTCCGCGTAATTGCTGTTCAGCCATCTGTACAAGGCGTTTAGTAATCTCTCCGCCTACAGAGCCGTTTGCACGAGATGATGCTTCTGGTCCTAATTGTACACCAAATTCTTGTGCAATTTCGTATTTCATTTGGTCAAGCGCTTGTTGTGCACCAGGTACACGTAATTTGTTTGAGCTACCGTTGTTGTTTGAAGCCATGTGTTGCTCACCTCCTTGTGACATTAGAATGCACAGGGAGAAAAGTTTAATACATAAAAGAAACAGGTAAATTATAGCTCGATTAGGAAATCACTTTCAAAATGGCTAAAATTATAGTAAATCAGCAAATTTGTCTTCTTTAACTTCCTTTTGCGGGAACATATGAACTTCGCGGTTTTTAACTGCGCGTTCAATTAATGCATCAAATTCCGTAAAGCTTTCGAAGTGCTGCACTTTTTCTAGTTTCGGCTTTGTTTTCGGGCTTGATGGCGTGAATATTGTACAGCAATCTTCAAACGGTTGGATTGATGTTTCGTATGTGCCGATTTCCTTCGCGATTTTGATAATATCAATTTTATCTGCCGCGATAAGCGGACGCAAAATCGGTGTGTTCGTTACATCATTAATTGCCGTCAAGCTTTCCAACGTTTGTGAAGCAACTTGCCCTAAGCTTTCGCCTGTAACAATTCCTAATGCGCCAATTTCCTCGCGTACTTTATCGGCCACTTTCATCATCATGCGGCGTGTCGACGTCATCGACATATTATCTGGCACTGCGTCTTTTACAGCTACTTGCAATTCTGTGAACGGAATAACATGCAGGCGAATATTTGCTCCGAATTTTGTCAATTCATTTGCCAATTCTTTCACTTTTTGCAATGCATTGTCGCTCGTGTAAGGCGGACTGAAAAAGTGAATAGCATCTAAACGAACACCGCGCTTCATCATCAAATAACCGGCAACTGGGCTATCAATACCTCCGGAAAGCATAAGAAGCGATCTGCCGTTGGAACCGATCGGCATACCGCCAGCACCTTGAATCACTTGTGCCATCATGTAAATGGCATCTTCTCGCACTTCAATGCGAAGCGCCACATCCGGATTTTTCACCTGTACTTTAAAGTTCGGGAAATTCGGCAATATCGCCGCTCCCATTTCACGCTGCAGCTCATGCGTATTCAGCGGGAATGTTTTATCCGTACGATGCACTTCTACTTTAAAAGTCAAATCCCCTTGCTCTCGATATGCTTCTAAAATTTCGAACGCTAAAGCTTTCATCACATCTAAATCTTTGTCGCATGAAGCAACTGGACTAAATGATTGAATACCGAACACATTCGGCAAACGTTCCATCAGCACTGTGAACTTTTCTGTATTTTCGATTTCGATAAACATACGATCACGTTCTGCACGTATTTTTAATGGAGCAATATCGTGAAAAGAATAGCGTACATTATCGCGTAAACGGCTAATAAAATCTTTTTTATTGCGTCCTTTCGTTGATAATTCGCCATAGCGAACTAAAATTTCCTTAAAAATCATTGTGTATTATCTCCTTTTAACTCTTTCATAACGACTGTAAATTGCTTTTTAAAGGCGGCAATATCCGAGTCTGTATTATTTGCGCCAAAACTTAAACGAAGCACGCCGTTTTTGTAGCGACTATCGATATTCAATGCTTCCACGACATGGCTTGTTTTCGTTTGTTTTGAAGAACATGCGCTGGAAGTGGAAACAATAATATCGCGTTTTTGCAGCGCGTTTATTAAAATTTCGCCCTTTAACCCTCTTACACTGAATGATAAAATATGTGCTGCCCCGTCTTTTGGCGATACGACATATACGTCTTGGCCAAACTGCCCAAAAAACAGATGAAGCTCTGCTGACCATCTTTTATAGTTTTCATAATGTGCAGGCATGCCTTCAATCGCCAAACGTGCGGCTTTCGCTAATGCAACAGCCTGCGGCACAGCGGCTGTTCCGCTTCGCAGACCGAATTCTTGCCCGCCGCCTACGATAAACGGCTTCAGCTGCGGCTTTTTGCGAAATGCCAATAAGCCGCTTCCTTTTAATCCATGAATTTTATGACCGGAAATTGATAGAACATCTGGCCCATCCTCCCCGTCGAACATGATAGGCAGCTTTCCGAAACTTTGAATCGCATCGACATGAAACATCGCCTGACATGCATCATGAATGATTTTTGCCGCTTCTTTAATCGGCTGAATCGCACCCATTTCATTGTTTACATGCATAATGCTGACGATAATCGTATCTTTGCGAAGCTTTTCCCGTAATTCTTCCAAGGAAAAGACACCGTATTTATCGACTTTTAAATAGTCGATTTCATAGCCTTCCTCTTCTAGACGCTTCACCGCTTCCAATATCGATGGGTGTTCAATTTCCGTCGTGATAATATGCTTCCCTCTGAAGCTGCTCGATTTTGCCAGTCCATACAGTGCGGCATTGTTGGACTCGGTTCCGCCTGAAGTGAACAAAATGTTTTTCTCCTCTGTATGGAGGATGCTTGCTAATTGTTCGCGCGCTTTTGTCAGCAGTGCATTTGTCTCGACACCTGCACGATGAATCGATGCGGGATTCGCATAATATTGTTCATTGACTAGCATGAATGTTGCCAGAACATCTTTATGCGGTTTTGTTGTGGCGCTATTGTCTAAGTAAATCATTTATACTCAACCTTCTTTTTTCAAACTGATTTCCGTATAAAAGGAAGTGCCCGGAAAGTCATTTCGGAACACTTCCTTTACAATGTGGATGGCAGGAATTTATTTCAACCACCGCAGGAGCAATATATTATAGCAAATACTTACTAAACAGAGAGGTTGTGTTAATGGTCAAAATGACTATTAACACAACCTCCTTTAATTGGCTTATTTATTATAACGCTAAATGATGGAACATGTAACCGTTATGCTTATCATTTTGATAATAACTGCTCTTGTACAAGCTCCTCGATGCGCTTAATGGCATTCGGATCCACAAGTTCGACCGCTTTTGCCGCGTCTTCAAGCGCCTTTATGTAGCGAAACTTTTTAAATGCGTCTTCAGCTTCTAGTAAACTTTCATGCACTTGACGGTTATTTGCGCGGTATCTGTTCCCAAATTGAATAAGGCGTTCAATAATTAATACATTTTCAATCATTTCCTGCGCTTTTTCATGTGTTTCCTCAATCGATTGCTTTGCGCTTAATAAATGCTGGTTTACTTGCACAATATTAAGCGGTACTTCCTGTAAGCTTTGCACGACGACAAAAATGTGTTCTGCCGCTTCTTCCAACCGCGCATCCATTTCCTCGGGGATACCTGGAATATTCGCACGGCCTAATAGACGCTCTGTATTTTGCAATAAACGCTTTAAAGCTTCCAATTCAGCCCTTGCCTTATTTTCATCAATGCGCAGATTTTTTAGTTTATTCGAGAAGCTTTCCTGTTCTTCGGCAATTTGTTCAATTTCGTCCGTGATTTCCTTTAGCTCTTCTTGCAGGCTGGAATAGGCAGACTTCTCTTCCTGAACACGCGTCGACAACAATTCATAGCGTTTTTGCAAAACTTCCAAATGTTTCAAACCAACTTTCGGGATTTCCGCCTCTTTGTCCTGCAAACGATAGCTATGCTGCACATATGCAACTTCATCGCTAATATCTTTCGTTAAGCGCATCACTTCATTGATCGTGCTGTACATGCCTGAACAATTCCGCTCAACATATTTTCTTGCCATTACTTCTTTTTCCAGCAAATTATAAAAATGATCGATTTCATCATTGATCGTTTGAATACGAGGTGAGACAGCTTGCAAATTCAACTCGGCAATCGCCGCCTTCAACATTTCCAGTTCTTTTTCGAGACCATCCAAATATTCTGTAAGCTCTAAATGGCGCAAATAATAATTTTGTTCTTCCATTTCACGCTGGCCATTGCGCAGTTCATGAATCGCTGTCGGAATTTTTGTCTGGATTTCCGTAAGTAATGTCGGCACTTCATTTAATAGGCTAAAAATCACTTGTGCCTCGCTGTTTAGCTGAAGTACAATTTCACGGGCTTGCAGGTAGTTTCCTTCTTTCGTCAACTCATCAAACTCTTCAAATTTTGGTGTGAATTGCTCAAGCTTCTTTTCCAGCTCTTCTAAAGCGGGGCCAAAAGAATGTTGGTGAGCCAAAATCGTTTTACGCGCAGAGCGGTAATATTCTTTCAGCTGTTCCATTTCGATTCGGTTTTTTTCTTCACTGCCGATTAATTCATCCAGTTCGGTAATAATCTGTACGCGGACTTGCTCACATTTTGTAAGCTCCTGCTCGATTTCACGCTCTGTATGTGTCGCTTTGCCGAATTTGAAACGGTCGATAAATTCTTCCGCATCAAACAGCATTTCATCAATTTTCGGAATTTGCTTATCGACAACATCTAACCACCGATTGCGCCAGTTTTCGAATAGTTCTTCCGTTTGACCATTCATATTAAGCGCCTTTACTTTTGCGAGCTCCTCAAAAATTGGATAGTGTTGGATTTGTAATTTTTCTTTATCTAATCGTCCTATTTCTGCATTATGCTTACGTCGTACTACTAATCCTGCAATTAATAATGCTAATAGTATGACGACAACAATGATGATATACTTCATTGTAAGCCCCCTAATCCCAAAAAAAATCAATAAATTAGCTATATACGTATTTCTAATAATACCATGTTTTTTTGTATTTGTTTAACTATTTACAGGTTTTTTTACTTTCAAATCCCTATTTTAAAAGGAGGTCGTATAATTGAAGCGGGATGGTCATATACATACACCCTTTTGTCCACATGGTTCTCAAGACACTTTTATACAATATATAGAAAAAGCGATAGAGCATCGTTTTGAGGAAATATCCTTTACCGAGCATGCCCCTTTGCCTGAAGGCTTTACCGATCCAACACCTGACAGCGACAGCGGGATGGTTCGCGGGCATTTGCGAAATTATTTTCAGCAGCTTAAGCAGCTAAAAAAGGATTATCAATCGCAAATTATTATTAATATCGGCTTGGAAGTGGATTATATTATCGGATTTGAACAGCAAACACGGGATTTTTTGAATGAATTCGGACCTTTATTGGATGATGCCATTTTATCCGTCCACTTTCTAAAATCAGAGGACGATTATGTTTGCATTGACTTTTCGGACGAAGTGTATTTACAATTTGCCAATAAGGTTGGCGGGATTGCCCGTATGTACGAGCTCTATTATGAAACGGTTAAAAAGTCGATTTTAGCAGACTTGGGCCGATACAAGCCAAAGCGTATCGGGCATCCAACATTAATTCATAAGTTCCAGCTTGCACATTCCGAAAAAATTGATGATGCACCGCAAATTAAAGAAATTCTGGAGATCATGAGAGCACATCATTATGAACTTGATTTCAATAGTGCGGGTTTGAGTAAAGTTTTTTGTAAAGAGCCCTATCCGCCATTGCAGTATGTGCAGCTTGCAAAAAATTTGCAAATACCTGTCATCTTTGGCTCTGACGCACATACTGCACATGATTTGCACAAGCATTACGAATTTTTGCAGCAAAAAATTACTTTTTAATCGGAGGTTACCATGTTTTCAAATATTACTTACAACGGTACTTTAACAGAACAATACGAGCAGCTTTCAAAACAGCTGGGTGCATTGCTCGATGGGGAAAAAGATTCCATTGCAAATTTAAGCAACGCATCGGCATTATTGAATTACTTTTTGGAAAATATCAATTGGGTTGGATTTTATTTGATGAGAGATGGCGAATTAGTGCTCGGTCCATTCCAAGGCTTGCCGGCTTGTGTCCGCATTCCAGTTGGGCGCGGCGTTTGCGGCACAGCTGTTGCAAAACAGCAAACAATTGTTGTCGAAGATGTCCATGCATTCCCGGGTCATATCGCCTGTGACGCAGCGTCAAAATCGGAAATCGTCATTCCGTTAATTAAAGATGGTGCAGTATTGGGTGTTTTGGATATCGATAGCCCAATTGAAGCGCGTTTTTCCGATGAAGATAAAGAAGGTTTAGAAAAGTTTGTCGACATGCTGTTAAAACATTTATAAAGGAAGAACAAAGGCACCCGTTCGACTCTGCGAGACATTCGAGGGTGCGACACAAAGGTATATGTTCCACCACTTTTGCCAAGGACGCTGAAAAACTATGATTATTAAAAATCCGATTTCATTTTTAATAACAGCCCCTCTCTCGCATTGGAATGAATCCACATTTATGGATAGGATTTTTGGCTCTAAATTAAGTGATGAGTGATGAAGAAATAAGCGGAGTTTTTCCGGTTATTTGTGCAATAGGGCTCGTTTCTTGGTAAATAAGCGGAAATTTTCCGGTTATGCAAAGGAAAATTCTCCATTTTCATGTTTTTTTGGTCAATAGGCGGAATTTCTCCGTCTATTTACGCCATTTTGTGTTGTATTTTTAAAATAAGGGGAATTTTTCCGTCTATTAATTAAAGTGGGCACTTAAACAGGATCCTCCAACTGTTAATAGCGGATCCTCCATCTCGAATTACGGGAATCAGCCTCTTTGGCGTGATTTGCCTGGACGGGGGACAACACTTTCTTACCAAGTTATCCACCATGCCAAAATCTGTAGTTTCCTTCACAACAAAAAAACTGCATTAAAAAATTCCCTCGACTTTTAACACAGCCTTCTTCGTCATAAAGGGAGTGCCACCGAAATGAATTTCCGGGCACTCCCTTTTTTGTTCTTTAATGTTGTAGTTCCATTGAATTTTCGAAAACGCAAACGCGGTTTTTCCCTTTATGTTTTGCGTTATATAATGCAGTATCGGCATGCAGAAAGATTTCCTGAAAATCCGGGCGGCTTTCTTTATGCCATGTGATCATGCCAGCGGAAATCGTTACAGACGGGCTCGTCACTTTCGGTACAATATCGACAAGCTCTTCGGAAACTTTCATTGCCTCGCTTTCCAGAATATTCGGGATGTACACAGCAAGCTCCTCACCGCCCCATCGCGAACAAATTCCCCTCGTGCCAATTTCCTTTTGAAGCTGCAGTGCGATTTGGACAAGCACCTCATCTCCAACTTGATGCCCGTATGTGTCGTTAACCTTTTTAAAATTATCGATATCAATTAAAAGGAACATGCCAGAATCATCCTTTTGAATCGATTTTTCCACATATGAATCAGAATAGCTGCGCGCAAAAAGCTTTGTTAAATGGTCGCGATCCACCATCTCTTGCAGCTGCTCCCGCAAAACAGAGTTCGAAATAGCTAACGATGAATGATGAATGAGCGATTGCATTAATTTGAAACTATCAAACGAGAAGAAGTATGGCTCCTTATGCAATACAATGCTGAAGCCGATAATATCTTCTTCCACAATCATCGGAATGGCCATTACCGACTTATAATCGATGTTTTCTGAAATGAGACGGCTGAAATCCGCGATAAACAATGGATCTTGCGTCACGTGAAAATGCTTCTCGACGTGCTGGATATACATATGGCGCGCATCATTATTAAATAGTGTCGTACATGCTTCTGTCATCACATAATAATCGTGTTCCTTAAATAAAAACCCGACTTCCATCGGCTGAAACGATTTCAATAATTGTTTTTGCAAAAATAAAAGCATTTCATTAATCGTCAATTTCATATTTAAGCGATGTGAAGTTTCATTGATTAATTGCAAGTCACTGATTAAGCGATGCGATTGATGATACAGTTTCGCGTTTTCTAATGCATTTCCTGAAGCTTGGGCAAGCATCCGGATAAATTCTTTTTCCGTGTTTGAAAAGGAGTAGTTTAGTGGCGCCTTCACCTGTAAAATCCCGTATATTGCCTGCCTTCCTTTAATTGGCGCATTTAATAATCGACAGTTTAGTTCACTTGCCACATCCTCTTTTATCTCCCCTGATACGAAAGACTCAATCGTTGACGGGCGCTCTGATAAATAATCGAACGGCTTTATGCGTACCCTTGTTTGACGATCTTGATCATTTGATAAAATCAACTCTACTTCTAAATCCGAAAAATTTTCTTCAATTGTAATAAGCACATTTTCCAAAATAACGTCTATATCCATCGTCGAATGAAAAAGATCTGTCATGCCATAAAGCTTGCGGTACTTTTGTTCATTTGATTGCACTTCATATTTTTGCACCAAAAAATTATGAACATATGAAATTTCATTTATAATATCTTCAGTTAATTCTGTTTGTATAGGAGCATTTGCCTTATTATATTTGAAGACGATGATTCCTTCGATTTTATTATTAATCATAAGCGGCATTAGATCCGTATGGTATTTGAAATAGGATAGTTCTTTTATAAACTCAGGTAAATCCACTACTTTGTTTCCATTTAAAAATGGCTGCAATAAATTTAATGTTAATTCGACATTCAAAACTTCTATGTTATAAGTCGGTTTAAATTTATCTTCACTTACTTGAAACAAAAAGCAATCTTCCATATTGAAGAATCTAGCCAAGCTTTCCTCCAATATTTGCAAGTAGTCATAAAATTTATTTAGCTGTAAATTTGAATTCATACAAAGGCTTAGGACATCAGATTTAAATCGATCAATCTTTAGTTGATTTTCCACCATTAAATCACCTTTTCTTTCACTATTGCCATGTCAGTTACTTATAACTTTTTCTTAAGTATACACTTTTCATGCCTATTTGACTATTTATTTTTGTTATATTTTTCTAGTAAACACCGCTAATTGTATTAGTTTCCATGAAGTAATTTTTATTCCTCACTTTCAATCATAGTTTATCTTATGCTTAATTACCTACAATATGTTAAGTTTTCTTTATTCTATTTATTTGCCAAGCGAAGTCCCCTACTAATCCACCTCTTTTTCCAACTACAGTTTTAACCTTAATGCTGCGATGAAAAGGGATTGTTCTTTGTTGACGGATAGCAAAAAAAAAGTTACAATAGCCTTTGTGTAAAATGAATGCAGTAGTTGTATAACTTAATCGATGTATTTTATTCCTTCTATTTTTTTAGAATGGTGTATTGTGTAACCCTTTCGGCTGCATGGGCGAAGATACATGAAAATAGAATACCGTTTAATGTCGGGTACAACTGGTTTTTTCTTTTACAACAAAAACCAATTTTAAGGAGGAGACACAATTATGTCTCGTTATACAGGTCCATCTTGGAAACTATCTCGTCGTCTTGGTATTTCATTAAGCGGCACAGGTAAAGAAATCGCAAAACGCCCTTACGCACCAGGTCAACACGGTCCGAACTCACGTGGTAAAAAATCAGAGTACGGTCTACAATTAACTGAAAAGCAAAAATTACGTCATATGTACGGTATGACTGAACGTCAATTCAAAAACACTTATCTACGTGCTGGTAAATTACAAGGTGTACACGGTGAAAACTTCATGATTTTACTTGAAACTCGCCTTGACAACCTAGTTTACCGTTTAGGTTTAGCTCGCACTCGTCGTGCAGCTCGTCAATTAGTTAACCACGGTCACATCTCAGTTGATGGTAACCGCGTTGACATCCCATCTTACTCAGTAAAACCAGGTCAAACGATCTCTTTACGTGAGAAATCAGCTAACCTTTCAGTTGTTGCTGAATCAATCGAAGTAAACAGCTTCGTACCAGAATATTTATCATTCGATGCAGACTCTAAAGTAGGTACATTCGTACGTTTACCAGAGCGCTCTGAATTATCTGGTGAAATCAACGAACAATTTATCGTAGAGTTCTACTCACGTTAATAAAATTGCGTTGCATTTAGCAATACTAAAAGCCCTAGAAACGTTGTATATCAAGCGTTTCAGGGCTTTTTTCTATATAATCAACTTTGCGTTAAAATGCATTAAAAATGAATAGTTTAGGGTTGCGTTAGGGTTTGAACCCTAAATAGAATAATTGCTCGGCAGTGAGCTTGAATAGGAATTTAAAAAAGCACTAACCGCGAATTTTGCAGTCAGTGCTTTTATGCTTACGAACGGAAATTTCCGTTGATTAAAATCGCTATTTAGGTATGTGGTACAACCACAAGTTTTAACAGGTTGTTGTAGTACTTCATTTAAAGCCTTACACGGACAATTCATTTATTATTCAACGAGCAACACTTCATGCCCTAGAACAATGTTAAATCGATGTTTCTAGAGATTTCCCCCTTATCTTACTCTGCAGATTAAAGCATTAAAATGCTACTCGTTAGGGTTTATTTAAGGTAATAGTTGAGCATTTATTAGAGTTGAACCCTAATTATAAAAATACACTTGGCAGCGCTTGTATAGGAATAAAAATTTAAACATATTACTGTTCTGGCTAACATGGCCTACCACAATTCAATAATTCCTCTTTCAGCTCTTCCCATAATATATGCATACCATGACTGGACAAGTCAGGCGTTCCCCATTTCTGAAGAATTCGTATAGCAGAATCTTGATCAATTCTCGATAATTGCGCTAGGCGGACAGGAAATGCGGCGTTAATACGTACCTTCTCCATGTCAATTTCGGGTACTTTGAAAGGTTTTTCATTCATATTTTTCCAAATCCCTATTAACATCATCCCATAGAGCTCTAAGTGGTTTCACCCCTTCTCCCCAATCCCGAAGAATGCTTAATGCTGCCTGTTTATCATACGTAGCAAGATGAGCTAACTTAATCGGTAAGTTACGCCTCATTCTTACTAAAACCATATCAATTTCCGGTAAAACAATTTGCGGTTTTATACTATTCATATACTCTTCCTCCTTGATCTCATCCTTTCCAAAAGAAAAGAAAAAACACCCGCAATTTTAAAGCGGGTGCTGTAATTTTTCTGATTTATTTAGTTCTTTGGCAGCAGCTGCTACTTTCTCCCGTGCTCTCTCAATGTGAGTTTGCACAGTTGATACTTTAACTCCTAATTCTTCAGCTATTTGTTCAAAAGTACGAGTGTGAGCAACATGCAACAAGTAGCAAGTTAATTGTTTCTCTGTAAGCTCAGCTAACACGTATCGAATTTTTAACTTGTCCTCATCTCTTATAGTACGATTACACTGGAGAACGTCCCCTAATATCTACATATGGTCTTTCACACTAAAAAATATATGGTCTGTATTTAATAATAAGCGTCTATTATGGTAGCTAGACAACTGTTCCCTTTGATGAATACCGGAGTTCCAGTCCTTCGGATCGTATCCACATTTCAAATATTGGCGTGCATAATCTAAATCGTTTATCATGCCTCTGATTATTTTCGCTTCATCTTCGCTGGAAGCAGTTTCGAGCAACTGCCTTGTAGCTTTCAAAGTTTCTCGATAGCTTTCCAACAAAATGGCACGCATTTCATCCATTCACTACACCAACTGTTACGCCTCTGGTACTTCTTCATTAAATGGCTCTGCGTATTGGAATAAACTTCGGTTAAACAGAACTCCATCAAATAAAACATAGGCTTTCTTGTTTAAGGAATCTGTTAAATCTGTAGTGGCCGCGTCGACATTTTCAGATTGCACAAACAACAATTCATTATTAATCTTTAACACTACATTTTTATTAGCAGTTTCAATTGATTCAGCTTTAGCTACAAAGCCGATTAGTTGCTTTGTAAATGTTTTACCGCCGATTTTTACTGCTAATATTTTATTTTGATTCATTAACCCGTTTAGAGTTGATAAATTTACATCTGTTGTGAAAAATTTAATACCGTCTACTAAAGAAACTAAATATTTTTGTTCCATTTTAATTTGCTCCCTTTTATGCAATTTCTACTTGTCCTAAGTAGGCGCCATTTTGTCTAAACGTCATATATTTTTTGCCACCGCTTGTACTATACGCCATAGTAATTCCATTCACAGACGATGCATTTATGTTACCTGTTAAGGTTCCAAGGATATTAACTCGATCTGCATCTAAATTAATATTACTCAATGCACTTATTGTTAAGTCACCGTTATTATAAGCGATACCTGCAGTTCCAAATTGTCCAGCAAAACGAATAGCTTTTGGATAAGAAGATTGCCAATTTTGACCGATTTGCAAAGTGGTACCTACCGTTATATCATTACTTACATCAATTGATGTAGCGCCTTCAATTTTACCATTTACCACCACAGCACCAGTTAAATTAATCCTACTTGCACTAATTGATACAGCATACGGGTCCTGGTTAATCAATGACGTGATACGGCTGCCAGTAAAGTCGGTATATGATACACGTTGTGAAATCTGAGCGGCTTGCTGTGAAATGATTGATTCCGCGCTTGCAATTCTCGTACCTTGGCTGCTGATATTTGTTTCTGTTGAATTGACGCGCGATTCTATTAAGCCTGCTCTTTGCGTAACACTTGATACATCATTTCGTACATTTTGAATATCCGTTCCAATACTCGTAACACTCGCATTTACTTCCGAACGAATCTGTTGCGCGGTTTGCGATATTTGAGAGTTGTATTCCGCTGTGATCTTCGTATATTGTGCCGTTATCGAATTGTTGACGGTTGTTACCTTCTCATTGAAATCCGTTGTTAAAGCCTTTGCAGAGATGGAAATAGCAGATGTGTATTCACTAGTCACCGTTGTATACTGATCCAGCATCTTTTCTTCTGTTTCCCGGAACTTGAAATGCATATTTTTATTGATGACTTCTTTTGTTTCATCAATCTTTTCGGTTACATCTTTTTCAGTATCGTTTATTTGATCTATAAGGATTTGATTGGCCGTTTTAAATACATAATTGCCAACGGTTGCTTCTGTGAGAATAAATTCATCACCATTCCAGTCATCACGCAACTTCAATATCCGGGTAGTAATATTCAAGTCATTCAACGGTTCATAAGTGGTGTGTACGGTTTCACCAAGTTCAACATCGTTGCCGATCTGTGCGATATCCAACTCATATGAGAGATCAATATCTTTGAATTTGATTTCCGCACGTTTTTTAGCAGTTTCCCTGTCTGTAATACGCTCATCATTGATGATGTCACCGTAATAGGGTTGGTCATAATTTTCCGCGTTCGGACTGACGAATGTTTCACTTAACGAGTGTTTTTCGCCGTAGTTCACTGTTACATGGGTCACAATGTCCGTAGAGTTCGTTTTTTTCGTGACGTTTTTTAAGTTATAACCAAAACGGTATTGCTTGCCCTTATCGGAACTTAATGCCTTTCTGATACAAATTACACGACCAGGTAATACAGTGAATTCAGCATTTAACAGCTCACATGCTTCCTTTAATAACTGCCAACAATTTTTCCGGCCGAATCCACTAACTGTTACACTATTTAAACCTGTAGCATTTAAGTCTAAACTGAAGCCGGTGTCATCTAAAATAGCCGATAGGAGTTCTCTGGGTGTTTGTGGACCTTCTAACAACTGGTTGAATTCCAGATTAGTGAGGTCCATCAAAATATGCTGTGAATTTAGATTTTTATAATGGGTGACTTCGCTTTCTACTTTTATGCGCCATTCATGATCATCCGGAGTAACAATGATTGCTTCTTCATTTAAGTAAGGGTACGCCGGGTTATCTTTATGCCTGACGACTATCATATTCATTTCCGGTATATCATTCATTGGAAATCGGCGGTTCGCGGATTTTATATAATTAATCGGAATTTCATTACCGTCATGTTTTACAGTAATCAAGTTTTCATCGCCTTTCTTTATTATTTTTTTGAGTAAGTACCGCCTATGCACTGGTATAAGCCACCGCACAACCGTTGTATCTTACTCTCGTTCCTATCTGTCGCTTTAATCCCGTGCAACGCTATAGCCCTGCGATTGACATCTACACGACAACTGTTAAATTTAAATCCTTTGTTGAGTAATGTAACGTTTAGCGGAAAAAGTGATCAGTTCCAGATAAATGACTTACAACGTTACTGAGATATAACTCTGTACCATCCCCACCTGTAAAGCCTTTTAAGCAGAATGCCGAACACATTATCGTCCGTATAATAGGCATAGACTTTTCCCTGATCTCCTTCCGTTATAGAGCCTCGGGATAGAAAAGTACCAGCAGGGATAATCTTTTTCCCTCCATCAAATACGGTAGGCTTGTACACTTTATCTGATAATGTAGCGGCAATTACTTCAAAATTAGGGCTGTAAAGCAGTCCATTTTGAAAAGTAACCAATCAATTTACCTCCTCCTTTTGTGCTTGCCCTCGAACTAATTTACTGACAGCTGTACTGTAATTAAGAAGCCGAATAGCTCTGTGCATCTGCATATAAATAGTCAGCTGATCCATCTGCTTCAATTTCTCTTTGATATACTGCTGCCTTTCCTTAATCGTTTTCATTTACCTCCACCTCTTTTGGTTTTGCTGGACTAATGATAATCGCATGAGCATTTTTATAGCGGGCGATACGTTTTTGATCTTTTCTGAATGCATCTCTGCCCCGATAAATAAAAATACGATCTTCATTTACTCCCGTTAAATCTTCAATACTTTGAGTTAAACTTTCAACCTTACGTGTTAAACGATTAATCATTAAAATCACTCCAGTTATTAGAACTATCAGAATTACTTCTGTTTTGTAGATTTTCAACCTGTTTTTTCAGGAGTTCTACTTGCTTCTCCAACTCATGCTCACTAATATTTCTCATAATAATATCTGAAAGATATCCAAGCACTCGTGCTTTATCGATATGGTCTTTTGCCGTAATTGGTTCAATTCTACGGAGTTCGTTAATCGTTTCGTTCAGTAACGCCCGTACATGCTGCTGTTTAACGATACGTTTATTGGGAACATCCTTTCTTTGAGCTTGTCTAGTCATGTAATCACTTCCTTTCTTTCTTAATCCTTCATGTTTCTTAAACATCGCACTGCTTTTGCTGCATAAAATTCTCGTTTTGGTGGGTTCTCATATGATTTAAAAGCCTTCTGGAGGTAAAAAAAATACTTTCTCAAACGCTCCTCAGGGGTTAGCTTTATCTGTATTTTTAAAACCGCCTCTAACTGTTCAATTTGTCGTTTACGTCGATAAATAGACAAACATTTCACCTCTTTTCAAATACAGGGGGAGGGTATACACCGAAACCGCTACACATCAACGTTTAGAGCTACTATACTTATACAAAAAGCCTCGTTTTCCAACTAAATACGTCATATACGTATAAAAGAAAAGAAGTCCACCACAATACATCGCTGTACTGTAATGGACTTCTGGAGTCTCTGGATTATTTTCTTTTATATTTGTTGATTGTGCCACATTTCCGGCATTTCAATTCTAAATCTGGATTATATGATGCAGCCTCATATTCTTTAGCTGCTTTGCCCAATAATTTACCGCATTCAGTGCACCTTAATTCAACCATCATACTAATACCCCTTTCCTTAGATGCTAAACCTCTATTCAATTTGCTTCACATTTAAAACGTTCTAATGTTGCTCTAGCAAATTTCAAACGATCTTGTATGGTCGATTTGCTTACTCCAAAACGTGCAGCAATGGCTGCCATTGAATGTCCGGTATAGTAAAGTACGAATGCTTCTCTTTGCTTTTCTGTTAGTAGCTTCGATAATCTAATGTAATCGAATGAGTTGAATTCTGTTTTTCCCGTATTACCTGTATCGAAAATTTCCAACGCGGGAAATAAGTTTCTGTCTAATTCAACAAAAAAGCCGTTATTTTTATTTAGAACGCTTAAATCCCCTCCCATAAAATTTAAAAAAGCCTCTTTTAATTGATTTTCCATTTTATAATCAACTCCTTAAATTTATCTATCTGTTACAAACTTTAGTAGTTATGATTTTGTACGGTAGCTCTTTTCGGGGTTAAACCAACGTAAAGCTTTGAACACTTTATTCAGCTTAAGAACAACCTCCAGCATGCGCAACGCCTGTTTCGTTTCCTTTGAGTTCGGATCTAGGTAAATGCTGCTACGCTCTTTACATACCGCGCATACAACTGTTCGGCACAGCTTACTTTTTGTATCTACCTGATCACAATATCGGAATCCGCAATGACCGCAACTGTAATCTTGCATTACTCGTTTCGACTGTTGATGCTCTATCCTCAATACGGATGGCACATCTATGCGCTCTTTTTTGAATTTTGGTTTTCTCATAAATTACGCTCCCTCAATATTTGTTCTGTACGTTATACGCTTTTTTGCCACTTTATACGCTTTTCATACGCCTTTTACGTATCTTGCATATATGCGTTGAATCCTTGATATTAAAGGCTTTCCGTTCATTTCGTTTCGAACATATACGTCTTATACGCCTTATACGCCTTTTCTGAAATTCTTCCTCTATATTTCTACATTTCTTTTTACATTTTTATTCTTTTTTTATTCTTACTTAAGAAGTTAGAAAAAAGACGTATAAGACGTATGTAATACAAGAAATGTAGTAATACCAATGCTTGAAGCCATTTCAAAAAGACGTATGAAAAGCGTATGCATACGTCTTTTTTACGTATGGCTAAGATTTATAAAAGTAGGTCGTCAAAATCTTCATTTAAAGATAGACCTTGATAAGACTGACGAGTGTCGCCATATACACGGCTCGCTTTAAATCCTTTTGACTGCATATCCGTTTTAACCTGATTGCTGTTAGGAATGCGTGTAAAATGCTGCTCATGTAAATATGAGATGTATCGATTGTTGAAGTCTTTACAGCTAACGCGGAAACCGTCACCTCTCAAACAATGCTCCTCAATAAATGATTCAAGCGGATCATTCACGCTCACATAGCTAGCAAGTGCCGCCTTTGTACTTTCGTTATTCTCAAAGCAGCCGCGCTCCAGTAATCGCTCTAGGCCCTTCAATGCTTTATTCAATAGCCCCGATAGCTCACTAGCCGTTGTCATCTTTTCAATCAATTTCACATCGGGATTTTTAACCGGTTTATTGAACTCAATAATTTTCAATCGGCGTGTAAAGCCATTTGAGAAGTCACGCGTTGCAGGCATCTTGTTCATGCCGTACACAAGCCGCGCATACGGTTTAAAGTTGAAAGCATCCACACCCTTACGCTCTGCATTCACCTTATCGCCTGTACAAATGGATTTGAAAATATCCGTTTCACTCAACATCGTTGACGGTAAATCCCCGTATGCATTCACCAGCTTATGTTGCAGTTGCGCCAACTTAAAACGGTTTGCCGATAAATCTTGAAGTGTAACGTTTGATACATTGTCCTCACCCACAAATGCCGTTAATAACTCAATCATCGTACTTTTACCGTTTCGCCCTTCTCCTAGAAAGAAGAACGCTGCGCTAAATGTTTGAGGTATTAAGCAAAGTCCGAAAATCTCATAAATCATATTTACGCTATCGGCCGGCACTACATCTTTAATGAATTTATCAATGGTTGGGCATTTAGCTTTTGCATCATACGCTACTGGGATTTGAGCAAACGAAACAAAGTCCTTCGTATGCGGTAGTAGCTTACCTGTTCTAATCTCATACAGCCCATTTTTAAGGTTTATTACGTCTGTGCGCGGCTTTTCAAGCTCCATTGACGTAACGGTATTCAAGTCTTTTAACACCTCTACAACCTCATTACCGTGTGACGATCTATAACGTTCCCCTAATATGTTAGCGGCATAGCGGCGAATCTTACGCTCCCTATCCGCTTTATAAACGCCTCTATCGTAAACGTACAGTACACCGTCCACACAAATAACTGGCGTAATCTCGTTAATCGCTCTAGCAAGTTTTACAGGATTAAAGCCATGCTTACCGAAAAAAGCATCTGACAAATCAATATCAAGTTCCTTGCTGCGTTCAACTGTTTCAGCTAGTTCCGTATCAACCTCATCCTCGAAATCCTCAATGCAAATCGCCATCGCATCGGCTCTTTCTTGCACTTTACATTTCTCGTCCTTCGCTACTAGCTTCACCATTTCCGTATATGAGGCTAACTTTAGGATGTTCTTTTCGTCCGAATCATCGTATTCACCAAAATAATGAATCCGTACAAGGTCAAATGCGTTACAAAGTTTCTGGCTACACGGATCTGTTGAATGGTGAGAGTAGGTGAAAATATTATCGTAAATCAGTACACCGCCTGTTGTTGAGCCACCCAGATACGTATAACGCTCGTCCCCTACATACTCGTAAACATCAGGTAAAAACGTTTCTATCGCATCATGAATCGAATAAGTACGATTGAATAAACCTACTGCTCCCGGCTTCGTTAATGGATCGCCTGCTTTCTTCATTTCCATTCGGTGATTTAAATGTTCACGGCCGCGCTCTGAATACGGTAAGTTTTCGGTTTTCTGCCACCCCACATGTTCCGCTAAAAACTCATCTGCATTTAAGACCTGTAACTCTTGCACCTCGAAAATGTATTCTGCATCCTTCGAAACAGTAGGATAGTACATCATACGTTCAAATTGGAATGTCGTATCATCTACATATTCGATACCGATTTTACCGCCTAACAGCCGCGCTACTGCATTGTATTCAACGTAACCTACCTTTCTATCTAGTGGAATGATAATACGATAGCGCGGCGATTCTGCGCTGTGTTTACGTGTACTATGCATTACCAGTGTAAAAGGCAGAGCTGCTTGTACATCAGACCAATTTAAAGAACTGTCTGCATGGTCAATATCAAGCGTTACCGCAAACCGATTCACTACTGTTTCCTTCGAGCGCATACCGTTTTTCAAAGTGCCTAGAAAATACGCGCCTTTATCCTTTAAATCATCCTGCTGCGACTTCGGTAAAGCCATGTACTCGGCATATGTTTCAGTCGATACATGCGGCTCACGCAAACGTTCTACAAAGGCATCCCATGTTGAAATTACTTCTTTATATCGTTTTGTTTTTCGGTTATATGCTTCAAAATAATTAAAATCCATCCATGCCACTCCTCTATATTCTAGTTGCACAGTATTATGCGAAATTGTATAATTACTGTAAGAAATGTTTTTCAAGTACTCTTTCTCGCCTAGCTGACGAAAAGAACGAGGCTAGCCCAGCACTCTCCGGTAAAGAATGCTAGGCTATTGATAGTCTATTCAGCTTTTAATGTTGAATGATTCATGATTATCCCTCCGTGTACACTATGAAGTAACAAACTCTGTTTTTAAACGACTACTGAAATTCACTCGATAAGTTTCACTATGCAGCTTGTGTATGCCTTTTAAATGAAGGCGATCTATGCGCTCTACTTGTAAGCTTTCGAGAATATGTGAAATCTTTTGCATCAAGTAAAGCGGCGCGGTATCGTGATTCCCCATGAATCCATACTTGCCGTTTTTCTTTTTCTTAAGAACGTCTACAAAGACCTCTGTACATCTCCAGTCCTCTGCGACTGTTACGTCAATCCGCCATGCCCCTGTGCCTGTTGAATGACTATAACTCGACACCTTCACCTATATTCACCTCTTTCACATCACATAAAACGGCACGAAGCGCCTCTAGCTCCTCGATAACTTCAATTGAATCGATATCCATAACAACGCGATACATATCTTTGAATAGCGTTTTTTTAGCTGCTAGGATTTCTTCACAAACCATATCGCCTTTCACCACTGCCTCAAACGCTGCTACAACCTCAAATACCTGTAATACTGCTGGCGCAATTGCCCCGACTACCTCTTGCACATCTGCTACTACTGCTGTTAATTCATTTGCTTGAACATTCATTTTCAAACCTCCTGTTCTATTTATCTTTTTATGTGTACTAAACTTTGCCGCACTTAAGCTTTATAGGTCTCGCGCATTGCTTACCTCTCTGTAAAGCGAAACGACCTCTACATTAGCGGCATTGAACACTTCATTGTTTAGCATAGGTATACTGAAATTGCGCTCCATATCGCTCATAAGCTTGCTTAATTGAATTGTCCTGCGCGGCTCCGGTAACTGCTGAATATTGTTGAAGATAGCGCGGCATTGCTTCAATTCGAATACCGGGTGAACTTCATCCTGCACGTAATCAAAAACGCTTTTCATGAACGCCCCTATTTCTTCCGCACTTTTGTTGCCGAAATGCATATCAATCGCAAAAGATACCGCATGAGCATTAATGAAGTCGCCTGCATCATCGAATGAAACATTCAAGCCCTCACGGTCTATTGTATCTAACCACTTGTGAAACTCTTTTTTGATTTGTTCTAACACGCCTTTCTCCTCCTCTCCTCTGTAATCTCGCTAGGTATTTCTAGTCCATTCCCCAGCCATCTGTTGATAGATGTGAGTTAAAAACTCAATCGATAGCACTACCGTTTCAATCCGCCCGCGGTCATTTAACAAGGCAAGACACTTACCGTAATACCTTCATAATCAATAGAATTTCCGCCATGCCTTGCCCACTGCTTCCCCTATTCAAGCACGCTGCCGAGCATGTTTATTTTAGAGGGGCCACTCTTACCATTCAGCAGTAATTTCATAAATCGCTTGATACGCTTCTTTAGCTGGCCACCAACGTTTCCGCGACTTACGGCGCTCTAGCATTTTCATTCGCGGATCACTTAATACGTCATCCTCCAAACAACGCTTGCCTATACGTGTAAGCTCTGCAATATCATCTACCGTCACAAACCATAATTGACTTCTAATTGAATCATCGATTTGCGCTTTCACGTATTCCTGTACTGCTTTTTTGTCAATGTTTACCTCAACACCTTGTATCATCTAATCACCACCCGAACTTTGCTAATCTTGGTTTACAACATCTATAAAAAAAATTTCTTCTACAGATTTGTTAAACTCACGTGCAATAACTAAAGCTGATGTTAATTTAGGATTAACCTCGTTGTTCTCTATTTTTCGGAGCGATACACGACTTAACCCTGTTCGTCTAGATAGTTCGGAAAGAGGCATCCCTCTCACCTTTCTAAGTTCTTTAAGATTATTAACGCTAACCATGAATAGCACCTCCTGAAATCAATATAAACCATAGTTGCCAAAAATGCAAGTCATGGTTTACAATAAAATTAATTAAAAATTTAAAAGTTGGTGATTAAAATCGTGCAAACATTCGGTGAATATTTACGTGATTTAAGAGGCAATAGGTCTCTAAGGGATATGGAAAGGTTAACAGGTATTAGTCACACCTATCTAAGTTCCCTTGAGAAAGGCCTCGATCCGCGTAGCAAAAAAGAAAGAAAACCTTCCTATGATGTACTTAAAAAGCTATCTGTTGCCTTGAAAGTTGAGTATCACGAAATGTTGAAGGCTGCTGGATATGCGGAAGGAGCAGAATTCGAGGAAGGTAATTTCATGCTCGGAATGGTTCCTGAAGAGGCTCTAGATGCAGCTGGTGATTTACACTTATTAATGACTTTGGAGGACACTGGCCTAAAGCTGCATAACGTCAAGCCTAAATATAAAGGCCGTGAACTATCTCCAGCTGAACGTGAGCAAATTTTGAAAATGCTAGAAGTGCTATTCCCTAACGGTTAAAAGCGAATAAAAAATCATTCCTATTCAAGCACGCTGCCGAGCAAATGAAAGGAATGAATGATTTATGAAGCTACACAAAACGAAAGAGCAGCACATCTACTATTACATGAATAGTGAAGGGCAAAAGCGTTATATGTACCGCTACCGCTATACAGACGAGCTGACACGTAAACAAAAAGAGAAGCGCGGTAGTGACTTTAAAACAGAAAAAGCCGCGCTAAAGGCTTTACTAGAAGTAAAAGCGGCAATTGTGCGCGGCGAAACTACTCTTATTAATAACGACAATTTAACTGTATCACAATGGCTTGATAAATGGCACGAGATGAATCATAGCGATTGGGAAGTAACTACACGTAAGCAACGAGAGATGGCAATTCGATTAAATATGAAACCATTACTGGGGCATTTTAAGCTGCAAAAGCTAGACCGCGCTACCTATCAAAAAGCGTATATACAAGTGTTAGAAAAGCAGTACAAGCCTGCTACGGTGAAGCTGCTGCATAACCTTTTTAAAATTGCTATCAACGCTGCTATAAAAGAGGAAGTTTTAGATAAAAATCGAATTAAAGACGTGAAAATAGGTGGTAATAAGTCAGATTCTCAAGAAAAAGAACCTTTGAACTTTTTAACGCCTGCTGAATTAAAGCTGCTACTTGAAACAGCAAAGGAAACTGAACACGTCACAAACTACACGTACCTTTTAACCCTAGCTTATAGCGGTATGCGACGCGGCGAAGCGTGCGGTCTTCAGTGGAAAAACATCGACTTTGAAAACTCTACTATCACAATTGAGCGCACACGCGACACAAAAGGCGCACGCGCACCAAAAACAAAAAATAGCTATCGCACAATCCCGATGGATGAAATGATAATGAAGCAGCTTAAAACCTATCAAACATGGTGTAAGCAAATCATGCTCGCTTTTGGAACACGCTTCACGCCTAATTCTTTCGTGTTCATCACCTACCAATCGGGTGAGCCTATTTCAGATAGCGCACTGTTATATATGTTTAGGCGAGTACAAAAGGCTGCAGGGCTTGTCACATTAAATGAGGAGGGCGAGGAAGTACCTAAAATCACATTGCATGGATTAAGGCATACACACGCTACTATCCTTTTGAATAATCGTCAAAACGTGAAAGTAATTGCTGAACGGCTGGGTAACACGCCAACTATGATTTACGATGTGTACGGGCATATCTTCAAAGAGATGGAGCATGAATCCGTATCCGCCTTTAGTGATAGTCTGAATAGCGTAAAAGGGGCATTAAAATAGAGGGTTTCGATGGGTTCTAGGGTTGTTTCTAGGGTTGAGTATGCTAAATAATGCTCTCAACCGTTGGGAACACTAGCTTTTATTATTAGCGCGAGTTCTACTCACGTTAATTTTTCCGAGCTTCAGACAGATTCAAAATCAAACCACCAAGCCTTGTATATCAAGTGTTTGGTGGTTTTTATACTTGTATTCCATAAAGCGAGCCATTATACAACAAAGAGACTTTTCTCTGCGTGAATCCCCTAAAAAATTAGTCATGCTTTAAAAACCTATTCGATCGTAAACGATTTCTTCCTCACTCGAAATACTTCTGTTGAAACAAGCATTAAATCGATTGCTTGCTGAGCCATAATATAAGGAGCTGTTTGAAAATCCTCCTCGATCCAACGAATGATCATCCCGGCGATTCCATGCGAACGGTAAATATACAGCCATTAATTGACGATAGGTTAGACCTCACGGCACCCGTTTATTTCCCGCAATAAATAATATGTAAATAGCGTTTAAAGGGCCTGTACAGAGAAACATCTATTCTCTCTGCAGACCCTTTTATTATGGAATTCTATTAAAAAACAATGTACTTTGCCAATATCACTAAAATTATTAATACAAGAATCGAAGCGAAGAACGCTTTCCATTTAGAAATGCGGTGGACCTCTGAAATACCGACAATCGTGATTGCATATGTCCAAATGCTGCTCACAATAATAAATGTCCCGCAAATAAATTGCAAAATATAATCGCTCATCCCAGGGGCGATATATGGTATATCAAAAAATGATTGCGGAGCAAACTGCATCCAAAATAAAACAATCGGCAAAATCCAAATATAAGGAATCATCGTCATACTCATCATTCGGAACATTTCTTTAAACTTCCCTGTCCCGCCAAAAGCTTTCGCTGATATAGTCAATACTCCCGCCGACATTGCTGTGGAAAGGAAATATAACAATAGACTTGTTAAAAACGTTGAATATACAATGTCCCCTAACGTATACTCTCCTGTGAATTCTGAACCAATAAAGCCGATTAAGTTGCTAGCAAACATCCCGATAATACCAACGATAATGAAATACGATAACCTTTTTGTTGTTAAAACATAACGAATAGTATCACGGGGTTTGGCAGCAATACTTAAAATGGCATGCCGATCATCGACTGCTTCTGTTAATTGCTCATTCAAAATAATGTCCCCCTAAAAAAATGTATACATTCTATTATACTGATATTTTTAAGGTGATTCAAAGTTATTGCTCTTTAAGTAGCATCATCCTTTCTCGTTATTCAATTGAAGAAAGAGATACATAGCCAGCTTTTTCAACTAGCGCTTGCCCCTCATCTGACAGCACCCAATCAATTACTGCCTTTACATTCCCAGTCGGTTCGCCCGCTGTTACGATATAAAATTCAGAAGCGATTGGATACGTATTAGTGCGAATGGTTTCTCTAGTCGGCGCAATTCCGTCAATTTCCAATAGTTTGATTTCTTTGTTTTTTACCATTTCATTCGAATAATAGCGGAATGTGTAGCCGATTGCATTTCTATAATTTTTATATTGGGACACTTCATTAATAATCCCGCCCATTCCTGTGGCAATATCCTCACTAGGCGCTTCCATTAATGGCGTATTTTCCATTAAACGTTGCAAAGCCGTTTGGGATCCGCTATCTTGTGGTCTTTGGAAAGCCCGTATCGCATCGTCTTTCCCGCCCACCTCAGACCAATTTGTTATTTCCCCGGTATATATTCCTTTAATTTGTTCGAGCGATAAATTATCAATGCCGTTTTTGCTATTTACAAAAAAGACGAATGCTTCTTTGCCTATCGGTGTTAGGTGCAGCTTAATCCCATTTTGCTCCGCATGCTTCACTTGCTGATCTGAAGGGCCCGCCACAAAAATCATGTCCGTATTGCCTAAAATCAAATTTGTATACGCTTCATGTGTCTGATTGACCATCACTTCACTATTATATGGATTGTATTCTTTATTAGGATAAAGATGCTGCGTGATCGCGGCATACAATGGATACAAAGCTGTTGCCCCATCGATTTTCGGCAAAGGCTCCTCCAATTTTAGCTTAGGTGCTTGTTCCAATTGCACTAATTTATTACGATCCGTGAATGGCTCATATTGATAAATATCGACTTCTGCATCAACAGTCGGCACCCGGCTATCGATCCATTTATACATCGGCTGGATCGAACAAACGGCTAAAATTATTCCAGCGATGATCCAAAAAATCTTCACTCGTTTACTCTTTTTATAAAACACATCAAAAATTTGAAGGACAAAACCAATATATAAAATGGCCGCAGCCGCGATAATTAACGGTATGTAATGAACCTTGCCGCTAAGCGCAGTCATTAACAAAAATATAACCGCAAAATGACCCGCAACGAGCAATACAAAAATCGCCATTGCAATTTTTCCAATGTATGATTTCTTCTCCATCCAACTTCCCCCTCTCCTATACATTCTTTATGAAAGCAGAAATTCCTTTTAAAAAAACGTCTTGGAAAGCTTCTTTCCAAGACGTTTTTGTTAATTATACGAACTTCACCATATGGTATTTTTTCTTGCCACGTCGGATAATGGAAAACGCATCCTCCAAACGATCTTTTACATCGATTACATATTCTAAATCTGTAATCTTTTCTCCATTCACGCTAATCGCGCCGTTCGTTACATCTTCACGTGCTTGTCGCTTTGAAGATGAAATTCCCGCCTCCACGATTAATTCCACGATGTTTTTATCTTCCTTTGCAACTTCCACAGAAGGCACACCAGCAAAGGCCACTTTCATTTCCTCCACTGATAATGCTTTTAAATCGCCTGAGAATAATGCTTTTGTAATACGTTCTGCTGCCTCTAAGCCTTCTTCACCATGGATAAGGCTTGTCATTTCTTCAGCCAGTGCTTTTTGTGCTTTCCGCAAATGCGGCTCTTCTTCCACGCTTGCCGCCAAGCCTTCAATTTCTTCGCGTGTCAGGAATGTGAAGATTTTCAAGTATTTCACTACGTCGGCATCGGCTGTGTTAATCCAGAATTGATAGAACTCGTATGGAGACGTTTTCGCAGCATCCAGCCATACCGCGCCACCAGCAGTCTTACCGAATTTTGTACCGTCAGCTTTCGTTACAAGCGGAATCGTAATACCGAATGCCTTTGCGTTTTCGTCATGTGTTTTACGAATCATTTCCAAGCCCGTTGTAATATTGCCCCACTGATCCGAGCCGCCTACTTGAATACGCACATTATGGTGATCGTATAAATGGTTGAAGTCGATTCCTTGAATTAATGTGTAAGCAAATTCCGTAAATGAAATACCCGAGTCTAGGCGTGATGCGACAGTATCTTTATTTAAAATGTAGTTCACGTTAATCAATTTCCCGTAGTCTCGCAGGAAATCGATTAATGTCATCGGACCGACCCAATCATTGTTGTTAACTAATACAGCGCCATTTTCGGTATGTGATGAGAAGTCGAATAAACGTTCCATTTGCTTTTTAAGACCTTGGACGTTTTTCTCTACTTGCTCCATCGTTTGCAATTGGCGCTCTTCGGAACGGCCAGATGGATCCCCTACTGTGCCTGTCGCGCCACCGACTAATAAAATCGGCTTATGGCCTGCTTTTTGGAAGCGGCGTAAAGTTAATAATGGCACGATATGACCGATATGCATTGAATCTGCTGTCGGGTCAACCCCAACATATAAGGAAACCTTTTGCTCATTAAGAAGCTTTTCCATTCCTTCCGCATCAGTTTGCTGGTATAGCAAACCGCGCCATTCTAAATCTTGCAGCAATTCGTTTGTCATGTTGTTTCTCTCCTTTTACATGTGTTGTTATTCGCTATGTAAGGAAATAAAAAAAGCCCCTACACGCAAATGCATGCAGGGACGTCAAATTATCATTTAACGCGGTACCACCCGGCTTGAAGAAAAATAAAACCTTCCTTCCACTTTAAGCGTCTTTATCGCGACGATCCGTTCATGCTCCAAGCACGTAATTCATAAATGCGCTATGACCGGCTTTCACCAACCGCCAGCTCTCTACTCAGTGAGCACATTCACTACTGCAAACTCTTCTTTGCATGAAAATTTATATTTCTATTCTACCTAGAAAATAGATGATGTCAATAATTATATTCGTTTATACGACAAATATGCTATAATAAACAAGATTTTAGGAGGTCGATGATGTGAGAGAATGGCTTGAAAAATTAAATAAAAATATCGAATTCCTTGCTTCTTCAAAACCGATGCGCTACTTACGCATTACAGGCAGCGTATTTTGGAATTTAACACTATTAGCGATTATTTCTATAGCAACTGCCCTCTTCTTTGTTGGGGGTGTAGGCGCAGGTTACTTCGCATCATTAACAAAAGATGAGCCTTTGCGATCAAAAGAAGAAATGCGCGAACAAATTTTCAGCTATGAAGAAACAAGTGAAATTTATTTTGCAAACGATATTTACATAGGAAAAATCCGAACAGATTTGGACCGACGTGAAACATCGCTTGCTAATATATCGCCAACCGTCATTAATGCTGTTCTTGCTACAGAAGATGAATATTTCCGCGAACATGAGGGGATTGTGCCAAAAGCCGTATTGCGCGGTTTACTGCAGGATGTATCCAACTCCTCTACACAAACAGGCGGTTCAACACTGACACAGCAATTAATCAAAAACCAAATACTGACGAATGAAGTTTCATACGAGCGTAAAGCAAAAGAAATTCTGCTTGCTTACCGTCTTGAACATTTCATGACAAAAGAAGAAATTTTAGAAGCATACTTAAATATCATTCCATATGGCCGAAACTCTTCCGGTCGAAATATCGCCGGAATTGAAACGGCCGCACAAGGGATATTCGGCATTCCAGCATCCAAGTTAAATTTACCGCAAGCTGCCTACATTGCCGGAATCCCGCAAGCGCCATTTAAATACACACCGTTCACTAATAAAGGGGAGCAAAAAAGCGCGGAGGGGATGAAAACGGTATTGCATCGCATGCAGGAAGCGGGCTATATTACTGAAAAAGAATATAACGAAGCCGTTGTCTATGAGATTACGAAGGATTTTAAAGGCTATGAGGAGCGTCCTGAAGACAAATATCCTTGGTTGACTGCTGAGCTTGAGGCACGCGCAAAGGAAATTTTCGCGAAAATGCTCGCTGAAAACGACGGGATTGACCCTGATCGTTTAAAAGAAGAAACGAGCTTAAACGAAAAATATACAATTTTAGCAGACCGCACAATCCGGTCTGGCGGCTATCGCATTTACTCGACAATCAATAAAGAAATGTATGATGCAATGCAAAAAGTAACGGAAGAATTCACATTATATGGCCAAACATATAAGAAAAAGGAGAAAGATCCTGAAACAGGCGAAGAAATCGAGGTCGATGTTCCTGTCCAAACGGGAAGCATCATCATTGAGAATAAAACGGGCCGTATTTTAAGCTTCGTCGGAGGTCGCGACCATGAACTCGAACAGTTAAACCACGCCACACAGGCATATCGTTCAAACGGTTCGACGATGAAGCCATTGCTTGCATATGCACCAGCACTGGAATATGGCGTCATCGGTGCAGGCAGCCCTGTTGTGGACGTGAAATTCAAGCGTAATTATGACAACTATGAACCTGTCAACTATATTCCGACACAAGAATTAGGAATAATATCAGCGCGTCAAGCAGTTGCTTCATCGCAAAACTTGGCATTGCTGCGCTTATATGATTCCATTTTGGATCGTCGTCCTGCCGCATATTTGGAAAAAATGGGCTTCTCCAAGTTAACTGAAGGAGATTATGTCCATCTTTCTACAGCGATCGGCGGTATTACTCACGGGGCAACTGTAGAAGAGAATACAAATGCCTATACTACATTTGCCAATGGTGGCCAATTTATCGATGCCTATATGATTGAACGCATTGAAGATTTGGACGGCAATATCGTATACGAGCATGAGGTAGAGCCGGTGGAAGTATTCGCGCCTGAAACAGCCTATATGATGACAGATATGCTGCGCGATGTACTTAAACAAGGCGGCACTGCGACATTAGCGAAAAGCCAGCTCAAGTTCTCATCTGACTTTGCTGCAAAAACAGGTACGACACAAGATCATAAAGATGTTTGGCTAGTCGGCTACAATCCAAATATATCGTTCGGTGTTTGGTTAGGATATGACAAGCCGCGCACATTGTATGCATTTAATAATCGTTATCAGCACCCTAGTAATCGGGTGAATCGCTTATGGGCTAATTATTTGAACACGCTTTACGACATCGACCCGGAATTGATTGGAACAAAGGATGCATTCAAAAAACCAGATGGCGTCGTGACACAGTCATTTTGCGGCATTTCAGGTTTAGCATCATCTTCTTCATGCGCTAACGCTGGTTTAATAAGCTCTGACCTGTTTAACAAAAACGTATTTTTGCCAACACAGCCGGATGATAGTTTCGTATCGTCCACTTCTGTCGTAATAAACGGAAGCACATATGCGGCATTGCCGACAACACCGACGGAATTTGTACAAATGAGCGGCTATGGGTTAAATCAGACATTCATTGACCGCATGCTTGGCAAGCTTGGCGGGGATGCGTCAAAGCTGCTGCCATTCAGTTCGGGCAAAGGCGTCGTATCCGGTGCCTCGTTCGGAGCGGATGGTGCCCGCCCGGAAGCTGTTTTTGCTACATTGGCGAATGGTTCGTTATCATGGACCGCCTCTACGTCAAACGATGTCGTCGGCTATCGGGTTTATAGTATTACAAATGAGGGAACATCTCTCGTGCGATCATTAAAGTCATTCGAAGGGTTCCAAATGACTGTTTCGCCCGGAGTTAGATATGTAGTAGTCGCTGTTGATATTACAGGGCTGGAATCCGGCTATTCAAATGAAGTCGGAGAAATTATCGATGTTGCCCCTCCTGAAGTTGATGACAATATCGTTCCTGGGGAAGTAATAGAAGAACCGGAAAATATTGAAACCGATTCAGACGAAACATCAGCAGAATAATATATAAACAAAATAAAAATCCCGCCAACGATGTGTCATAGAAGTTGGCGGGATTTTTTTTGCGTTAAATATTCGGAATTTTTTCTTTCTTCAATACAGTCTTTAGTATAGAAACAGCCTCATCTATTTCATGTTCACTTACAGTTAAAGGAGGCAATAATCGTATAACTTTCGGCCCTGCTGCAACAGTCAACAGCCCAGCTTCATCTAAAGCTGTTACATATGGCGCCACATCTTCGCCGCCTAAGCTTAGACCAAGCATTAACCCTTTTCCTTGGATCGCATACTGCTGTTCCGGAAAAGCTTGTTGAAGCTTACTGGCAAAATAGCTCGATTTTTGCTTTACACTCCCTAAAAATGCATCGTTAAATATATGGTCGACAACCGTTTGCGCCACTGCAACCGCTAGTGGATTCCCGCCGAATGTCGTGCCATGTGTCCCTGCATTAAATGTATCAAACAGTTCAGCCGTACCAAGTATGCCCCCGATCGGAAAACCGCTCCCGAGACCTTTCGCCATCGAAATAATATCCGGCTTCAGTACGGTTTGTTCAAATGCAAAACGTGTTCCGGTACGCCCGATTCCTGTTTGCACTTCGTCGGCAATGACTAAAATATCCGTTGATTGCTGGATATCATGAATTGCCTGGGCGAAATCATCGGTCACCGGGTTAACCCCGCCCTCACCTTGAATCAATTCAAGCATAATGGCAGCAGTTTCTGTATTTGCCGCCGCCTTCAATGCCTCTGCATCATTAAATGGCAATGTGACAAATTCACTTACTAAAGGCCCGAAGCCGTTGCGCACTTTGTCTTGGCCTGTCGCACTCATTGCTCCAAATGTACGCCCATGGAAGCTTTGTTCGAAAACAATAATCTTATGCTTTCCTGTATGTTTACGTGCAAGTTTAATGGCAGCCTCATTTGCCTCTGCTCCGCTATTGCAGAAGAAAGCATAAGATACATGCAAATCTTCAACTAAAGATGCCGCCAGTTTTTCTTGGCCCGGACTTTCGAATAAGTTGCTAATATGCCAAAGTTTTTCACTTTGCTTTTGAATCGCCTCTACAATCGCCGGGTAGGCATGCCCTAAGCTGCAAACAGCAATGCCGCTCGTAAAATCCAAATAACGCTTCCCCGATTCATCGAATACTTCTGTTCCTTTCCCTTCGACAATCGCGAAAGGTCTTCTTGCATAATTTTGAAACAATGCACTCATTTTACTAGCTCCTCACTTAAAATAGTCGTACCGGTTAATGTTTCGTTGACAATTTGGACGGACGGAATTCCCGCATGCAAACAATTTAAGGCGCCTTGAACTTTTGGGATCATTCCTCCATAAATATGCCCTTCTTCAATCCATTGCCCAATTAGGCTTGGGGTCACTTCTTTCTGATATTCATCGTTAATGCGAACGCCCGCCACGTCTGTAACGAGCAATAAGCAATCTGCACCGACTGCCAACGCAATTTCACAAGCTACTGTATCCCCGTTAATATTAAGCGCCTGCCCTTCTTCTGTTGCGCCAATGCATGCAATCACAGGGACTATGCCTGCATCTGTCAATGTATTTAATACACCGATATTCACCTTCTTAACTTCCCCCACATATTTGTATACATCATAGTCCAAAAATTCACTTTCCAGCAGTCCATTATCAAATCCATTTAATCCGATGGCGGGAATTTCCGCGGCATGCAACTCATGAACTAAAGCCGGATTTACTTTGCCGATCAATGTAGATTGCACAATTTCAATCATTTCTTCATTCGTTACACGCAGCCCATTCACTGTATGCGATTCAATTCCGGCAGCAGCTAATTCGCGGTTAATCGCTGGTCCGCCTCCATGTGTAATAATCAGTTGAATCCCTTGATCTTGAAGTGCTTTGAAATTGCGGAAGAAGGCCATGTTAAGACCTTCCAATGTGCTTCCCCCAAGCTTAATGACCATTTTATGAGCGGTATGAAGCGTTGATTTGGACATAGTCATAAGTTAAATCACACCCCCATGCAAACCCGTGTCCTTCCCCAACCTCTAAAGACACATAAATTTTTACTTCATGCTGCTTCAATATCTCGATCAATGCTTCTTCCGAAAACTTAATCGGTTCACCATTTTCGACCATTGTCGCCCCACCGATTTTGATCGTGATTTTATCCGGATCCACGATGGCGCCTGAATAGCCGACTGCCGCTATAATACGCCCCCAGTTCGCATCACATCCGAACACCGCTGTTTTTACGAGAGGGGAACCTACAACAGTCTTTGCTATTTTACGCGCCTCCTCATCTGAAATAGCACCATCCACCTCAACTTCAATTAATTTTGTCGCTCCTTCTCCATCACGCGCGATTGATTTTGCTAAATCTTCTGCAACTAGGCGCAATGCTGTGTAAAAGTTCTCCCAATCGGGATGTGCAGGCGTCAAAGGCTCATTTCCCGCTAAGCCGTTTGCCATCACTATGACTGTATCGTTCGTTGATGTATCGCCATCGACCGTAATCGAGTTGAATGTGCAATCCGTTATACTGGATAGCGCCTTTTGCAGCTCCTCTGATTCAATATTTGCATCTGTCGTAATAAAGCCGAGCATTGTCGCCATATTTGGCTCAATCATGCCAGAACCTTTAGCCGTTCCTGAAACCAATACTTCCTTGCCGTCAATAATTGTGGAATATGTCGTATTTTTCATCACAGTATCTGTCGTCATGATCGCCTGCGAAAAATCAATGCCGTTTTCGAGTTTGGATTGTGGATTTAACAGATCAATACCTTTTTTCACAGGCTCCATTTTCATAATTTCACCAATTACCCCTGTAGAAGCAACTCCGACTAAATTTGCCTCAATACCGAACTTATATGCTGCAAGTTGCTGCATTTCATACGCATCCGCCAAACCTTGTTTCCCTGTGCAGGCATTCGCATTGCCGGAATTGACGATGACCGCCTGCATTTTTTTCGTTTCATACACAACTTCTTTCGTCACTTTTATCGGTGCGGCCTGTACGGCATTTGTTGTAAACACGCCTGCCACACTTGCCGGCACTTCACTCAGCAAAATGGCCAAATCCTTTTTCTTATGTTTAATGCCGCAATGAACCCCTGCTGCGGTAAATCCTTTCGGTGATACAATATTTTTGCTGGATAGTTTTTTCATTTCAATTGTTGATGCCATATAATGCCCCTCCTAATGATTAAATAAAGTATGGTACAAGCTGTAAGCCAGTTTGCTGCGGTAAACCAAATTGCACATTCATATTTTGAATCGCTTGACCGGCAGCTCCTTTTACTAAATTATCGATGACGCCAATAATGGTCGCCCGATTTGTCCGTTCGTCAAGCTTCACATAAATATCGCAATAATTCGAACCTTTTACACGGTTTGTGCCTATAGAGGAAGCCTCTTGAATGACACGGACAAATGGATGATCCTCATATGCAGCTGTCAGACAATCGATTAATTGCTTTCCTGTTGCACCTTCCGTTACCTGTGCATAAGAGGTCGTTAAAATTCCGCGCGTCATCGGCACTAAATGTGTATTAAACGTAATATTTATATCAACACCGCCAAACATCGAAACCGCCTGTTCAATTTCAGGTATATGCTGATGCTCATTAATTTTATAAATCGAGAAGTTTTCATTTGCTTCGCTGTAATGCGTTGCTTGTGATGGCTTGTTGCCTGCACCGGATATTCCGCTTTTCGCATCGATAACCAAAAAGTTCGGATCGATAAGCCGGTGCTTAATAAGAGGCAAAATAGATAATAGCACTGCAGTCGGATAACAGCCGGGATTTGCTATCAAAACAGCCTTTTTTATGGCCGCTTCATTCCATTCTGTTAAACCATATACGCTTTTTTCAACGATTTTCTCCGGTGCCGGCGGTTTTTTATACCAAGTTTCATAGCTTGCTAGATTTTTCAATCGAAAATCCCCTGATAAATCGATTAGTTTTGGACCTAACCCGATTAACGGCGGAAATAATGTGCTCGATACTCCGGATGGCGTACTTGCAAATACAACATCGTATTTTGCCAACGCATCATAATCAATTTTCAATAATGGCTTATTATAAAGATCTGTTAAATGCGGAAATTTACTTGAAAATAAAGTTCCCTCTTCAGATGAAGTAAATAATCCGACTTCTTCCACTTCTTTATGATTATGCAAAAAACGCAATAATTCTAGCCCGCCATACCCCGTGGCGCCAATAATCCCTGCTTTCATCATGTCACCCCATAATTTTTAATATTACGAAAAGCATTTTTATGAATTCTAAAAGATAAAAATAAGTATAGTTATGTATATTTATTTAGTCAACTGTATTTTTATATAATTATGGATAATTTTAAATTTTCTATTATTTATTTACCCTAAACTATAAAAAAAGGCACCTACATATTTGTAAGCGCCTTAGTATTTTATGCAATTGTATAATTGTACGGGATTAGTCTTCCATTGTAGACAGATCACCTGCAGGCAGATTAAGTTCCCAGGCTTTTAATACACGGCGCATAATTTTACCGCTGCGTGTTTTTGGAAGCTTGTCTTTAAATTCAATCTCGCGTGGTGCTGCATGTGCGGATAAGCCTGTTTTTACAAATTCCCGAATATCCGCTTCGAGCGTTTCACTTGGTTCTACCCCTTCACGCAATGAAACAAATGCTTTAATAATTTCGCCCCGTACAGGGTCTGGTTTTCCAATTACGCCCGCCTCTATTACATCAGGATGTTCAAGCAGTTTACTTTCCACTTCAAATGGGCCAACACGCTCACCCGCCGTCATGATGACATCATCTACCCGGCCTTGGAACCAGAAATAGCCCTCTTCGTCCATATATGCCGAGTCTCCCGAAACATACCACTCCCCTTTTAGGAAGTATGAATCATAGCGCTCCTTATTTCCCCAAATTTGGCGCATCATTGCAGGCCAGCCTTTTTTGATTGCCAAATTCCCCATTGTATAAGGCGGTACTTCATTACCTTGATCGTCAACAATTGTTGCGTAAATACCCGGTACGGGTTTTCCCATTGAACCTGGTTTTATTTCAAGCGACGGGTAGTTGCAGATCATATGCCCACCTGTTTCAGTCATCCACCATGTATCGTGAATACGGTGATTTAATGTCTCAATTCCCCATTTTACTACTTCCGGGTTTAACGGCTCCCCAACAGACAATACGTGGCGCAGTGACGAAAGATTATATTGGCCGATAACATTCGGTCCAGCGCCCATTAACATGCGAAATGCTGTTGGCGCACTGTACCATACCGTTACACCATATTCTTCGATTGCGCCATACCAGGCTTGCGGACTGAAGCGACCTCCAATGATCACATTCGTAATACCGTTTAGCCATGGACCAAAAATACCGTAAGCTGTACCTGTCACCCACCCCGGATCGGCTGTGCACCAATAAATATCATTATCCTTTAAATCTAGTACCCATTGTGCTGTTTGATATTGCTGCACCATTGCATAATGGACATGCAATACCCCTTTTGGAGCACCTGTGGAGCCAGATGTATAATGCAAAATGGAGCCATCCTCTTTATCGACCCATTCGATGTCAAAATCTTGAGATGCCTCTTTGAAATGTTTATTAAAATCTAAAATTTTGTCTGTTTCTTCGATGTTTTCCCCGACTACGAAGATTGTTTTCAAATGCGGCAGCTTCTCCACTGGTACGCGGTTCAATAGTGCTGGCGTTGTCACAATAGCAACTGCCTCACTGTCCATTAGACGGTCATATACGGCCCCTTCCATAAATGCTTCGAATAACGGTCCTACAATTGCGCCAATTTTCAAGGCACCCAGCAAGCTGAAATAAAGTTCCGGTGTACGTGGCATAAATACAAAAATGCGATCGCCTTTTTGCAAATCTGCCTTTCCCTTCAATACATTCGCTGCTTTGTTGGAGTTGCGTTTCATATCAAAGAAAGAATATGTCTCTTTTCGAATTCCATCATTATAATAAAGAGCAACTTTATTTTTCCGATGTGTTTCGACATGCCGGTCTATTGCTTCATGCGCAATATTCACCTTCCCCGTTTCATACCAGGAAAATGCTTTTTCGGTATTTTCCCAATCATGATTTGCAGCTGTTTCCCCATAATTTTTTAAATTATGTTCCCCTGGAATGACTGCTAGTTTTTCCATTGTTTTCATCCCCATGAAAATCCCCTTTCCATCAATTCCGCCTTGGCGTAATTATGCCTTGATTCGTCTTTATGCTAACTTAAAGCCGAACCTGTGACACAACCATTTTACAATAGAAATACTATAATAAGCAAAACATTTTTAATTTTCCGATTATTTAGTTATTTATTGTAAAATTAAGCGTATTTTCGCATTAAATAGAGTATAATGGGTGTATCATAAGCAGGTGGTGTGAATATGAATCATGTGAAAAATTATTATTGTCTTGAATTCGAAACGAGGAATGGTAAAGTTTTAGTAGAAGGTCCCGTTCTCTCAGAAAAACTCGCTTCCTACACATTGCACGAAGATTTGAAAGCCTTTAGACCTTCACATCAGCAGCATGCAGCGCTTGTCGAGATTGCTAAATTAGAAGAAGGGCGCATTATCATTATACGACAGGAACGTATTATCGTAGGCTATGTCACCTACCTTTACCCCGACCCGCTGGAGCGTTGGGCGGAAGACCGCATACCAAATATGATTGAACTTGGGGCCATTGAAGTCATACCGGCTTTCCGCGGAACAGGCGCAGGAAAAAAATTGCTCGAAGTATCCTTTTTGGATGATCAAATGGAAGATTATTTAGTCATTACTACTGAATATTATTGGCATTGGGATTTGAAAGGTACCGGTCTATCCGTTTGGGATTATCGCAATATGATGGAAAGAATGATGACTTCGGCCAATTTCGAATATTACGCAACAGACGATCCTGAAATAACGTCCCACCCTGCAAATTGTTTAATGGCACGTGTTGGGTCGCGTGTTGGAACGGAGACACTCGAAAGATTTGACAAACTTCGATTTAGAAGTCGTTTCATGTATTAATTCTTATTGCAAAGGGGATTGAAAAATGATTGTCGAAGAAATTATGAAAACAGAAATACATACACTCCTGCCTGAAAACACTGTGCATGATGCTGTTCGGCTTATGCGCGAAAAAAAGATTCGCCATGTGCCGATCGTAAACAAGGACAATGCCGTTGTCGGTATTATTACAGAACATGATATAAAAAATGCTTTGCCCTCTTGTTTGCGCCAAGAATCAAATTCTGCAGCCTATGATGCACCGATCGAGCAAATAATGGTCAAAAATCCGATTGTAGGTCATCCTTTAGATTTTGTGGAAGAAGTGGCTTTCACTTTTTACGACTCCAAAATTAGTTGCTTGCCGATTGTATCTGCTGGCGAACTGGTAGGTATCGTAACGACGACGGACTTACTGTACACTTATATCGAATTAACAGGCGCACATCGGCCAGGCTCCAAAATTGATATCCGTGTAAGCGACAAGCCAGGCATGCTTTTTGAAATTACAAAAGTATTCCACGAAAACAAAGCGAATGTATTAAGTGTTCTTGTCTATCCTGATGGCGATAATTTGAAATCACGTATTGTAAGTGTCCGATTACAAGTAATTAATCCGCTGCACATCATTGAGGATTTGCGAAAGCAAGGTTATGATGTACTGTGGCCAAATTTGCCTGGCGTCACATTATGAAAAAAGCTGTATTTATCTATTCGCCCGATCAGCTCACTTACAAATTTTCGGACACACACCCGTTTAACCATAAACGATTACACTTAACAATTGATTTACTGAAAAATATCGGTGCTCTTAAGGATGAGGATATCGTCCCTGCCCGTGTCGCAACAGATGAGGAAATTGCTTTGGCACACGATCCGCAATATATCGAAATTGTAAAAAAAGCAGGACATGGCGAGCTGACCCCTCAACAGGGCGAACCATACGGCATCGGAACAGAGGACACACCGATGTTTCAAAATATGCATGAAGCTAGTGCGCTCCTTGTAGGCGGTACATTGCAGGCTGTCGACTATGTTTTACAGGGAAAAGCACAGCACGCATTGAATTTAGGAGGCGGGCTTCATCACGGCTTCCGGGGAAGAGCATCCGGCTTTTGCATTTATAATGACAGCAGTGTCGCCATTAAATACATCCAGGAAAAGTATGGGCTGCGTGTATTGTACGTGGATACAGACGCACATCACGGAGATGGTGTGCAATGGTCATTTTATGATGACCCGAATGTTTGTACATTATCGATTCATGAGACAGGTCGCTACTTGTTCCCGGGTACAGGGAATATTACCGAGCGCGGTAATGGAGAGGGTTATGGTACATCGTTCAACTTCCCGATAGATGCCTTTACGGAAGATGAAAGCTTTTTAGAAGTTTACGAGCAATCGATGCGCGAAGTATTTGAGTTTTTCAAACCAGATGTCGTGCTCACGCAAAATGGGGCAGATGCACATTACTTTGATCCGTTAACACATTTGTATGGAACGATGAATATTTATAAAGAAATTCCGAAGCTTGCACATAAATTGGCCCATGAATATTGCAACGGGCGCTGGATTGCTGTAGGTGGCGGAGGCTATGATATTTGGCGCGTCGTCCCTCGTGCTTGGTCACATATTTGGACGGAAATGACAGATCAAAATGCCCCGAGCGGCCCCCTTCCGCAAGCATGGCTCGATAAGTGGCAGCAAGAAGCACCTGTCCCGCTTATTCCAACATGGAATGACCCAAATCCGCTATATGAAGCAATCCCACGTAAAGCGGAAATCCAAGAAAAAAATTCGCAAATGCTTGAAAAGGCACTACATATTATCCGTACAGAAAATAGACGTTCTTAGCTTATGCTATACAATCTTTTCAAAAAGATTGTATAGTTTTTTATTTGCCTAGTATAAAATTATAATTCTATACTATAATGGAATGAATCAATAAAATTGGGGGTTATTTTATGTATAAACATATTTTACTAGCTATAGATGGTTCGGATAATTCATTGCGTGCTGCCAAAGATGCGGTAGCCATCGCTGCTGCGGATACATTTATTGAACTTATTTCTTCGATTCCTACAGAAGCAATCGCAAATGATCCGGTGCATGCCGGAACATTCAATCAAACAGAAGAACAATATGCCCAGAAATTATCCCGTGAAATCGAATATGTAAAAAACAATCACAGCAATTCTAAATTGACAATTGTTCATGGTCCTGCAGGGCGCATGATTTCAAATTATGCAAATCAAAACAATGTCGATTTGGTTGTCATCGGCTGCCGCGGATTGAACCCAATGCAAGAAATGGTATTTGGAAGCGTTAGTACATACGTATCTAAAAACGCAAATTGCTCCACTTTATTAGTAAAATAATCCAAACAAAACGCCTGCCAAACATGCGGCAGGCGTTTTACTTATTTACTTGAATCCCGTTGCTCTATGCGGTGAGGTAAAATAACGTGCTGATCATTAACTTCTTCCTTGTTCATGTACTTCGTTAATAAGCGCATCGCCACTGCACCGATATCATATAAAGGCAATACGACACTCGTTAATTGCGGACGCACCATACGTGCCAATTTGGAATTTTCAAAGCTAATAATTTCTACATCTTCCGGGACACGTTTTCCGCAGTCTTGAATGCCGTGCACTAAACCGATTGCAAGCTCATCATTTCCTACAAAAATCGCTGTAGGCGGCTGCTGCAGTTCGCTTAAATTTGCCCAGCTCACCAACCCATCATCATAAGAGCCATCACCGGCAACGATTAATTCTTCATCAATTAAAATTTTCGCGCTTTGAAGGGCATCTTTATAGGCAGCCAATTTATATTGCCCGTTCACTGTATATTGAAGCGGACCCGAGACAAATGCAATCCGTGTATGGCCATTGCCGATAAGCGACCGAACAGCTTCAAGTGCGGCATTGTAATAGTCGATGTTCACCGAAGCTATTTTTTCCGTAGAGCAGATCGAGCCAGCCAATACGATCGGCACTGGACAACCTTCTATCGCACGCTGAATGTTTTCCGTCACTTCTTCACTCATCATTACGATGCCATCTACTTGCTTCCCGAGCATCGTATCAAGCAACGATAGCTCCTTGTCTTCATTTTGGTCTGAATTCGCTAAAATAATATTATAGCGGTACATTGTCGCAATATCTTCAATACCACGGGCAAGCTCCGCATTTAAATTATTCGAGATGTCAGGGATGATGACTCCTACAGATGTCGTTTTTTTACTTGCCAAGCCGCGTGCTACTGCGTTTGGGCGATATTCAAGACGCTCAATCACTTCCAGCACTTTTTTTCTTGTTGCTGGCTTAACATTTTGATTTCCATTCACTACGCGTGACACGGTTGCCATCGATACATTTGCTTCGCGTGCAACATCATAAATTGTGACAGTCAAAAAATCTCCCCCTTTTTATAAGCTATACGATTTTTATTTTTAAACAATTGGTTGATCCAATAGTTGTGTATAGCCTCATCATATAATACTTTCATTTCCATTTTCAATGGAAAACCTAGTGAAAGACTAGATTTTTCGTTAATTCTTCACAATTGGCAAAATAACAGTGCTGAGGGATGATAGCAGCTTTTGAAACTATTTATAACTATTGGGCTGTGTATCCTCCATCCAGCACAATCGCTTGTCCTGTCATCCCTTTTGCTGCTTCACTGCATAAATATACGACTAATGCGGCAATTTCGGAAACATCAATCAGTCGCTTCTGCGGCACTAAAGGATAGAGTACTTGCTCCAATACATCTTCAACCGCTATATTTCTTGTTTTCGCTAAATCTTCAAATTGATTTCTTACAAGTTTCGTGTCTACATAGCCAGGACAAATAGCATTTACGGTTATCCCGTTTGTGGCTGTTTCCAACGCCGCGACTTTCGTCAGACCGATGACACCGTGCTTTGCAGTATTGTAGCCGGCTTTTCCCTCAAAGCCAACTAAACCGTTGATGGAGGCAATATTGATTATTCTGCCAAAGTTTTGCTGTTTCATGATTGGCAATGCATATTTCATGAAAATAAATGGCGCAACAACCATTACCTTTTGCATCAATTCAAATATTTTTGTATCAAATTGCTCAATAATGGAAATATGCTGAAAACCTGCATTGTTTATTACAATATGGAGTGCGCCAAACTGTGAGATAACCGTTTCAATCGTTTCTTTTATTTGTTGTTCGTCACTGACATCACATAGCAAATAACTTAATTTCGGCTGTTCTTCGATTGCTTGTTTTAATTTTTCTTCATTTTTGTCGGAAATAATGACTTTCACGCCTTTATCGGAAAGCTCCTTTGCAATTTCGAATCCAATCCCTTGTGCAGCCCCTGTAATTAATGCAATCTTTTGGTCCATACAATTTCTCCTTTTTATAAATATATGTTATTTGGAAAAAAATTGTAATTTAACGTGTACTTCCCGTCAAATTTAATAAAAAGAAATGGCTATGCTGAATAAATTCAGCATAGCCAGTAGCATTTATTATTTTGTCACTTCATATTGCTTCATGAATTTTAAAAGTTCATCATAGTAAGCATTGAATGTCGGTATATCCATTTGCTGCTGCTGATCCGATAATGCGATTGACGGATCTGGATGCACTTCCGCCATTACACCGTCCGCGCCGATGGCAATTGCCGCTTTTGAACATGGCAACAGCAAATCACGACGTCCTGTTGAGTGTGTTACGTCCACCATAACCGGTAAATGTGTTTCTTGCTTTAAAATTGGGACAGCCGAAATATCCAATGTGTTGCGTGTCGCTTTTTCGTATGTACGAATGCCGCGCTCACATAAAATTATGTTTTCATTCCCTTTAGACATAATGTACTCTGCCGCATGGATGAATTCATCAATCGTGGCAGCTAAACCACGTTTTAATAATACAGGCTTATTTGTTGCTCCTGCAGCTTTTAAAAGCTCAAAGTTTTGCATATTGCGCGCACCTATTTGAATAACATCAATATAATCCAATGCATGATCCAAATCTGCCGGTGTTACGATTTCCGTAATGACGCCTAAACCATATTCTTTTGATACATCTTTCAATATTTTCAGACCATCCAGTCCTAAACCTTGGAAATCATATGGCGATGTACGTGGCTTGTATGCTCCACCGCGGATCAGTTTCAGCCCTTTTTCCTGGATTGAAGCGGCTACTGCAGCTACTTGCTCATATGATTCTACAGCACATGGCCCGAATACAAATGAAGGTGCTCCTGTACCGATTAATTCGCCATTAATATTAATGACAGTATCTTCTGACTTTTCTTTACGAGATACGAGCAATTCTTTTTTCTTTTCTGCCTCCAGCTGTTTCAATGCTGTTTTGAAGATTTGTTTGAAAATATAATCAACCGTCATTTGATTTAATGGGCCATTGTTATTTTTCTTAATTAAATCAAGCATATGACGCTCACGTAATGGATCATAGCGATGCACGCCTTGCTTTTCTTTAATTTTGCCAATTTCCTCAACAACAGTTGCACGTTCATTAATTAAACGTAAAATTTCCAAGTTTAAGCTGTCAATCTGACTACGTAAGCTTTCTAAATCTTGTTGACTCATATTCCTCTTACCCCTCTTCTTTGCGTATCCGGCACTTTCAGATAACTCAAAAGTATGATACATTTTTAAGTAATAAACTTATTATAATCAAACTATTGTGGAATGTCACGTCTTTTTAATTTAGCGATTCAACTCGCTAAAGTGTATTAGGATAATAAATTGAAAGGAAGCGTTTTCATATGACAAATAAATTGTTCGCACTTGATATCGGAACACGCTCTGTCGTAGGTATTATTTTAGAGCAGCAAGAAGACAAATATCATGTAGCTGATATTTTAGTGAAAGAACATAAAGAGCGTGCGATGGTTGATGGCCAAATACATAATGTTTTGTATGTCGCTGAACTTATACAAGAGATCAAAAACAAATTGGAAGAAACCCATGGACCATTAAAAAAAGTGAGTGTAGCAGCAGCTGGTCGTGCATTAAAAACCGAACAGGCAAGCATTTCGCTTTCGATTAAAAACCGGCCAATCTTTACTGAAGAAGATATTAATCGTTTAGAGCTGCAAGCGGTGCAGCAAGCGCAGCAACAATTGCTGCAGCAAAAAGAAGATGCAAAAAACAACCATTACTATTGTGTCGGCTATTCTGTTTTATATTTCCGTTTAGATGGAGAAGAAATTGGCAGCCTGCTCGACCAGCAAGGCGATGAGGCAACTGTGGAAGTCATCGCAACTTTCCTGCCGCGTGTTGTTGTTGAATCACTGCTTGCTGCGCTAAAGCGAGCAGATTTAGAAATGGAAGCTTTAACATTGGAGCCTATAGCCGCTATAAATGTACTTATTCCTCCTACAATGCGCCGGCTAAATGTGGCGCTCGTCGATATCGGTGCAGGGACTTCGGATATAGCGATTACCGATAAAAGCACAGTTGTCGCATATGGGATGGTGCCGACAGCGGGAGATGAGATCACCGAGGCTTTAAGTGACCAATACTTATTAGACTTCCCAATAGCGGAAATCGCAAAACGTCAAATGCATTCGAGTGACGAAATTTTAATACAGGATATTTTAGGGTTCGATGAATACATTCCGCGTGAAGAAGTATTGAAAACGATTTATCCTGCTATCGAAAATTTAGCGAAATCAATTGGGGAGGAGGTTTTACGGTTAAACAACAATACAGCTCCGAAAGCGGTCATGCTAGTAGGGGGTGGAAGCTTGACGCCCAACTTGCCGGAGGAGCTTGGGAAAATTTTGAACTTGCCGGTAAATCGTGTCGCAGTGCGCGGGGTGGATGCCATACAAAATTTAACTCGTGCGGAGCATATTTCTCCAACTCCTGAACTTGTCACACCGATCGGAATTGCTATCGCAGCACAAAAAGCACCAATCCACTATATGTCCATTACAGTGAATGAACAGGTCGTTCGTTTGTTCGAGTTAAAGGAAATGACTGTCGGTGATGCATTTTTGGCAGCGAATATCCGTGCAAAACAATTGTATGGAAAGCTTGGCCATGGCTTATCCATCACCGTGAACGGTCAAAGTGTATTCGTGCCCGGTGAACATGGCGAACCTGCCCAAATATTATTGAACGGGAAATCAGCATCCACCAAATCTCAAATTAAAAACGGAGATCAAGTACAGCTTGTGCCTGGGAAAGACGGAGCGGATGCAGTAGTAAATGTGCGTGAAATTATTGACGATGCGGCAGTTAAATCAGTTACGATCGATGGCACAATGTATATGATAGAACCGAAAGTTTTAGTGAATGGTAAAATTGTTAATTTGGATACGCAATTAAAAGATCGGGATGTAATCGTTGTTGAAACAGTCGAAACGATAGAAGAGGCATTTAAACATACGAATAATATAAAGCATCTCCAGCAATTCAACTCTTATTGTGTTCATCTTGAGGGCAAGCCTGTATACTTGCCTGAATTTTCATCGCAGCTATTCATTAACGGAAAGCCAGGAAAAATTCATTACCCTGTGCAAACCGGCGATAATATTACATTTAAACAAAACACATTGCCTACAGCAGAACAAATTGCGGCATATTTGGATTTACTATTAGAAGAAAAGGTAATCGTTAACTTCCAAAATGAGCAAGTGGAGCTTATAAAAACAGCACGGGAATTTTCCGTAAACGGACATGTTGTCCAACATATTTCCGCTGTTCCGAATGGGGCGACGATTAAAATCATTGAAAAAGATACGAGCAAATGGATTTATCAAGATGTGTTCCGCTTTTCTGCTTGGCAGCTCCCTACTGCGTTTAAAGGTTCATTTACGATTTTACGCAATGGCAAGCCATCCACTTTCGACGCAGAAATTTTTGGTGGTGACCGATTGGAAATCCAACTGACTGAACAATCTATTATGCAATAAATTATTGTTTAATTATAATTTCAAGAGGCGCCATATATATGCATGGCGCCTTTTTTATGATTCATTTACCGAGAAACTTTGGCCGAGCAAAATCACCTACTATCAAAAAGGGGGCTGCCCGAAAAGATTCGATGAAATCGATCATTTCGGATAGCCCCGATTTATTATTCCATATCTGTATGACGTGTTGAGTTTGCGATATCGGGATCTGCGTTTACACTATCCGGATCCGCGTTTGCAGCAGCTTTTTGCTCTTCTTTATCCATTTTATCCAATGGCAATGGCTCTTCACCTTCTGAAGAAGCAGTGCCATCATCTAATACTGGGGGCTGCTTAGCTGTTTTTGCTTTTACCTTCTCTACAAGTGAAGAAGACTGCTCTTTTAATTGAGTAGAAAGCTGTGCTGTCTTTTCTTTCGCTGTATCTGTCAGTTCAATACTTTTGTCCTTTAATGTAACAGCTTGTACAGCCACATCATTGCGCAGTTCACTGCCTGTTTTCGGAGCTAGCAATAAAGCTGTAGCCACACCTACAATGCCTCCGACCAATGCACCGATTACAAAATCTTTTACATGGATTTTTTCGTCATCATAAATTGAATCATTTAGCTGTGTATAATCTTGAGATGTCTGATAGTTTGCTCGTTTTTCTTCCATCATAATAACTCCCCCTTGTTTTCCATAAAAATTATTACCCTTTATTTCGCTTTAAAAAACCGAATTTTGATTTTGTTTCCATAGCTGGCGGTGTTTCGTTTGTTTTTGTGCTTGTGTAAATGACATCTTCCTCGTTAATCGGCTTGCGCTGTCGCCATTGATCTGCGATGCCCATAGCAACATTGCTCCATTGCACAACTTGGGCGATTTTCTCTTCGTTTTTATGAACTTCTGTAGAGATTGATGAAGTAATGCGTTGTACAGATGAATTCAAATCATTGACAGAATCGCCGACACCTTTAACCGCATGGAATACAGAATTCAATTTCTCCGACTTATCTGAAATATCATCCGCCAATGAATTCGTTTTTGTAAGCAGGCTCGTCGTTTCACGTGTAATTCCTTCCATTTGCCCTTCAATCCCTGCAACTGTCCCCGCGATAGAATTTAGCGTATTCTTAACTGAAAACAATGTCATACCAATACTTACACATAATACTAAAAATCCGATTGCAGCTACTAATGCGGCAATATAAAGCAATACTTCCATTAAATATGACCTCCTCTATCTAGTTCCATTTAAACATTCGACAAAAAATCTGACAATCCTTTTCTCAGAAAAACACATTTTGCGCCAAAATAATGTGTAATATGTGCTTTTCCATCGTGGATTTCCATAAAACCTATATTTTTTTATCCACTATCAAATGAAAGACAATTTTGTCCATGCTTTCATATTCCCCATTCAACCAATGAATAAAACCCGTAATATATAGAATAGAAGTTCGATGCTATATGTATGGAAAAACAGCTTATCCTCCATATAGGTTAAGCTGTTTTTCTATTACTTCAAAATTGCTTCGTACGCTTTTTGATATTTATGAACATCTCCGGCTCCCATGAAGAGGAATACTGCATTGTCATGCTTTTTTAGCTGCTCAATTGTTTCAATAGTCAACAGGGCGCATTCCTCAATCAAGCTTGCCAAATTTTCAATGGAAAGCTCTCCTTGTTTTTCGCGGGCAGAACCAAAAATATCGCATAAATAAGTTGCATCTGCTCCACTTAAACTATCCGCAAAATCTTGCAAAAATGCTTTCGTTCTTGTAAATGTATGTGGTTGGAAAATCGCAACGACTTCACGTTCCGGGTATTTTTGACGTGCCGATTGTAAAGTTGCGGCAATTTCAGTCGGATGGTGCGCATAATCGTCCACTAAAACAGCGTCACCGATTTTTGTTTCGGTAAATCGACGTTTCACTCCACCATAAGTATTTAGTCGCTCTTGGATTAACTTCGCTGGAACTCCTTCGTAATGACAAAGGGAAATAACGGCTAATGAGTTTAAAATCGTATGGTCCCCGAATAATGGAATAAAGAATTTACTATAAAATTCATTGCGGACATATACATCAAACTCCGTGCCTTCTGTTGTTTTCACAATATTGCGTGCCGCAAAATCATTTTCCGGATCAAATCCGTAATATACAACGGGCACATTCGCTTGAATTTTCTGAAGCTGCTCATCATCCCCACATGCAATAATCGCTTTATTCACTTGCAATGCCAACTGCTGAAATGCATTGTATACATCGTCAATGCTCGTAAAATAATCAGGGTGATCAAAATCAATATTTGTCATTACAGCATAATCTGGATGATAGGCTAAAAAGTGCCGGCGGTATTCACATGCTTCCATAACAAAATAGGAAGCATCCTCTTTCCCCGAGCCCGTACCATCACCGATTAAATAGGATGTCGGCATATAGCCGCCTATGACATGGCTCATTAATCCAGTCGTTGATGTTTTACCATGTGCGCCAGTAATAGCGATTGATGTGAAACGATTACTGTATTCCCCTAAAAATTTATGGTAACGAATTACTTCGACACCTAATTCGCGCGCGCGCACTAATTCAGGATGATCATCATTAAATGCATTGCCCGCAATAACAGTTAAACCTTCTTTAATATTGTTTTCATCAAATGTAAAAATTTCTATTCCCCGGTCGCGTAAAGGCTGCTCCGTAAAAAAATACGTATCAACGTCGGAACCTTGTACTTGCTCTCCAGCGTCAAATAATATTTGAGCAAGTGGACTCATGCCTGAACCTTTAATACCGGTAAAATGATAGCGTGTCATTATTGTTAAAACCCTCCTAGGATACGAAGACCCCATTGAAATTATCAACTTATTAATTCAAAGTATGCCTACATTATAGCACTAAATACACGGAACAATAATTGAACGACAATTCAAAATTTTATACTCGCCCAATTATGTAGTACTTTAGTCTCCAAATTGGATCATTAAATCTTCCTCTGTAATAAATACATCTCTCGGCTTACTTCCCTTTGGCTCGGAAACATATCCTTGTCGCTCAAGCATGTCGATTAATCTTGCAGCACGATTATAGCCAATATGGTAACGGCGCTGCAAAAGCGATGTCGAAGCGGAGCCTTGTTCATACACAAAACGGCATACTTCTTCGAACAATTCATCTTGATCCTCCGCTGCTTCTGAACGCTTCAATAACTCTTCTTGTTTAAATATATATTGTGGCTCTCCTTGTTCACGTACATACTCGATAATCTCTTCTATTTCGTCATCCGTAACAAATGTGCCTTGAATCCGTGTCGGCGCTGACATACCATTCCCTAAATATAACATATCTCCGCGTCCAAGCAAACGTTCTGCGCCTTGTGCATCCAAAATTGTACGTGAATCGATTTGCGAGGATACCGAAAAGGCAATACGTGTTGGAATATTCGATTTTATAAGTCCTGTAATAACATCTACAGAGGGGCGCTGTGTCGCTACAATCAAATGAATGCCTGCAGCACGTGCCTTTTGGGTAATTCGAACAATGCTATCTTCCACATCTTGAGGCGACATCATCATTAAATCGGCCAGCTCGTCAATTACGATTAACAAGTATGGCAGCTTTTGCGCATACATTCCATTTGCATCACACATCTTATTATATGCTTCTATTTTACGTGCGCCGCTATGCATAAATAACTGATAACGTCTTTCCATTTCTTCCACTGCCCATTTTAATGCAGCAGTCGCTGCTTTTACGTCTGTAATGACAGGGCTCACTAAATGCGGAATATGGTTAAATGGCGCAAGCTCAACCATTTTCGGGTCGATTAGCATCAGCTTTAATTCATTTGGATTAGCCTTATAAAGCAAGCTTACTAAAATCGAGTTAATACATACGGATTTACCGGAGCCTGTTGCACCGGCAATAAGACCATGCGGCATTTTGCGTAAATCAATTGTTACGGGCTTACCCGTCAAATCCAGCCCTAATGCTGCCTCTAATGGTGAATCCGAATTTCTGAACGACTCGGAATCCGTCACTTCAGATAAACGGACCGACCTTGAAATACGATTCGGAATTTCAATGCCGATTGAGCGTTTCCCTGGAATCGGTGCATCGATGCGAATATCCTTCGCAGCCAAAGCGAGTTTAATGTCATCTGTCAAATTGCGGACTTTACTTACTTTCGTCCCCTGACCTACAGTGATTTCAAATTGCGTAACGGCTGGACCTTGGACGATTGATTCAATATGGGCCTGAATTTGGAAATGGGACAATGCTTCCACCAAATTTTCTCCTTGCTCATCCATCCAATCACGGTCCTCAATCATTTCCTCCGGGGGAACTAAATATTCAAGTGGCGGCTTCACATAAGGAATCTTTTTTTCGGCTTGCTGAACTTCCAAAAGTTGTTTGTCCTGTTCAACAGATTGTAGTTGGGAAGCCGCTTCTTCGATTGAAGTATTTCCCACTCCATTTTGTTCATTCTTTTCATCGGAAATAAGCTGTGGCTGAACTTCCGTCGTTGTCGCTACTTCCATCTCTTCTTCCAATCGTTCAGAGACAATGCTTTCGCGCTCCAACAATCCGATAGCTGTATTGTACATGTCACTCGTAGGTTCTTTTTGCAGCTCATTGACCGGTTCATATTGTTTGGTCGTTTGCTGGAAGGCCATTGTTACGCTTTTTTCTTCCCCTGGCTGTAAAACCTCATTTTGAAATGATTGTTGGGCATGTTGATCGATTTTCCGGTCTTCATTTACAATTGATTTCTGAGCGTCTTCAGCTGTACCCGCAGCATGAACCGATTGAATTAATATTTCTTCATTCTCTTCAACAATTTCTTCTGCGGCTTCCGTTTCATTTGCCGTCACTTCTTCATGTTCCGAATTTTGCTGATCCAGCTGCTGCTCGACAAACTTCTTCGTAAGTAATTTTTCTTTATCCGACTTCAGCATAACGACATTAAATGGAACCCTGCTGCCTCTGTTCGATTGCTGTAATGGTTTAGCCTCCTGTATGCTCTCCTCTACAACAGCCCCTTCGTCGGCTGGCGGCATTTGCTCGACGTTTAATTGTCCGATATGGATCGTCGAGTTTTCAATTGTCACATGCTTCACTTGCACATCATTCAATGTTTCAGCAATAGAAGTTCCCTGCTTTTCTTCGGCTATATCCACTTCTTCGAGCAATACTGCCGGCGGCTCGCCCTGTTCATCTCCTGTCGCCTCACGAGTTTGTTCTTGTTCCTGTTCTTGTGCCGTTTCCTCAACCTCGAATAAAATGAGTTCTTTATCGCTATTATTTTCCTCTTCCTGTGGAATGATGTGCGGTTCTGCCGCAGGCGCCCCTTCCACAGCAACAATTTGTTCCTTCACTGTGCTTTGTTCAACTATTTTTTGTTGCTTATTTTCAATAGGCTGCTTACTAATAGGTTCAATTGGCTGATCCAAAATTTCCGTGTTTTGCGGTTCGATTATTTCAGGTGCTTGCTGCTCTTCATCGTTCAGCTTTTCGTTTAAACTTTGTTGTTTTTCGATCAATTGTTCTATCGGTGTCGGCTTTTTGAACCCGTGTACAGGTGACGGGACATCTGTCGGGACAAAGCGCTTCTTGTTTTCCATTGGATTGATAGCTTGTTTGTTTACGTTTTTTTCTTCACGCGCAGGCTTTTTTCGCAAACCTTCCCGCTCTTCTTTCGTAATCGGCAAGCGGCGTAAAGTCTCGCTTTTTGGAATAACATTCGAATGCCCCTTCCCTTTGCGGCGGCGTTCCAGCAAATCTCGAATGCCCGATACTTCCACATCATATATTTCATGGGCTACAGGTTTTTGCAAATAGTTTGGCAATGAGAGCTTTTCATTATCTTCATCGTAGAAACGCGTTGTTTGACGCGGTTGCGCTTGCTCATTACCCTTCTCCTCATGTTCATCTTCTATTAATGGAAAACGGAAAGCTTTTTTAGGCTGCTCGGTTTCCCTGTAATAACCCGTCTGTGCTTGCTGCTGTTTTGGTTGTTCGATTTCAGGCGCTTCCGTATATTCCTCATAATCATCATATTCTTCATTTAAGTCCATCTTAAAAAATTGATTAAATTTATTTTTAATCCAACTCATCAATATCACTTCTTTCCTTAAAAACATTGCCGCACAAATTTCTTTATTTGAAACGGTCTTTGCATATTATATATATATTTATATACCTCAAAAGCATATCATATTTGCAGTATAAATGCGCTTCGTGATCAATATTTTTAAGGATAAAAAAAGTCAGCATGAGAGACTTTGCTCACCACACTGACAAATATTTCAAATTACCGAGCTGGTATTTCAAAAGGGCTGCCAACTTCTGCCGATTCATCGAGCAATAAAATCCCTTTCACTTCCGGTGCGCCAGGGATTGCTAGTTCACGTGCGGAACAAAGCATACCAAACGAATCTTCGCCGCGTAAATTGCCTTCTTTTATTAGTAATCCAGAAGGCATTACCGCACCAACTTTTGCCACGACTACTTTTTGTCCTGCTTCAACATTCGGTGCGCCACATACGATCTGTAATGTTTCGTCCCCTACATTTACTTTGCAGACACTTAACTTATCCGCATTTGGATGCTTTTCTTTCGCTTCCACATAGCCTACTACGAATTTTGGCGAAAAGTCTACATCGAGGGAAATTTCAGCGCCGTTCGCTTTAATTGCCGCCTCCAGTTTTTCAACTAATTCAGGTGTCACTTCCACATTGCCCGCTACATCCAACCCTATATATTTACTTGCATTAAAAAGGTTGAATGCTTTTATTTCGCCTGTCGCTTCCTCTTTTAAAACGGCTAAGTCACCAACACGCTCCATTTCGGTTTTTACGATTGGCTCCATCGCTAATTGAACTAGTAGGACATCTCCTACATATGCTTTGTTGTAAGCTACTTTCATTTCTCGTCTTGCTCCTTTTTTGCTTTGTTTTTCGCTAAAATAAAAATTGGTTCTAAATGACCGTTTTCGTATACGAATGACAGGCTCGTAATCGGAACCGCGCCAACTGTAAAGAAATGCATCGTCATCTGTGCTAATACATCATAACCTACTTCATTGCGAATATCACCAATAATTAAAACATCCTGGTGCGGAACAGATACTGTCATTTCCCCTTCGATTTGGCTTTCCATTTCCTTTAGGAAGCCTTCATTCAAAATACGGCTCGCATCATAGCCGTCATTATGGTTTAAAAAATAATACATATTGCCTGAAACCTCATCTTGCTTTACAGAAGTCGGCAATTTTTTTACAGAAAAACGGGCTGCTTCGCGTATATGCTCCTCCGTTACATTTAGTTTCGGCAACATTGATTCATCGATTAAACGATAAGTTGTGCCCAGATCAAGCGCATAATATATACGCGTTTCTGCAGTATGGTCCGACATGACAAATGCATGTCCATCATTCGACTTTTTAGGGAAAGATGTCGAGCGGATGATCGGATAGACAGAAGCAAGCCCGCCAAAGCCCTGTTCTTCTTCCCGCTGCATCGCTGAAAATGTTTGCTCAACTGTATAAATCACTTCATCAATTGCCTGCTGTTTTTTCGTTTCGTACTTCGTTAAAATTTCGGGTAAAGAGATATCCATCCCTCGTCCGATTTTTTTATGTTCAAGACGTAATTTATCATGCTTTTCATCGAATGTGAACGTAAAATTATTCTCGCCTAATTTCGTCTTCAGCTCAGCAACTAACTGTTTCGATTCCATTCAATCACTCCTTTATTTATTAAAAAGGGGCTATGCTAAAAACAAAAAGCTTTTAACATAGCCATCATCCTTAATAGCAAACTTATGTTTTTGCTGCAATTGCATTAAGTTGTTCAGTCCCGTCTTAAGGAATGTATCCTTGCTATACTTGCTCGGGTCCTCGTTTCTACTTCCCTATTGTATCAAAACAATATTGGATTCTGCTCATGCTTGAAATTATTGAATTACATTTACAGTTTGAACAATTTCCATCATTTCCTGAATTTTGCTGTCCAGTTTCTTGTCTGCCGAAATTGTTGATAGCTTGACACCACCTACATTTACGATAAGCTCATATTTTTCCTCAGACTGTTCGACGACCGCCGAAAAGCCAAATACTCCATCTTTTTGGAATGTTTGCTCTTGGACAATTTTATTTTTGCTGTCTTGCTTTAAAATGTCATAGTGCAGCTGACTATCTTCTGTTTCATTCGGATTTACAAATAGAATATAGGAATCTTTGCCATTGAGAATTGTATAGTTCAGTTCATCTATCCCTTTTTCAATACTATACCCTTTCGGCAAGTACAGCTCTATATGGCCAATTGTTTTATTTACTTCATTTGGTTCACTTTTAAATATAGTTTCAGCATTTTCCATTCCTGCTAATGCTTGTTCCTCGATTGTTTGATTGCATCCTGTGAGTACGACAACGATGGCACTAAGCAAAACTGCGCGAATCCATTTCCGATTCATTGTTTTCCCTCTCTTTCAAACTTCCTCTAGTATCATAATAATTTTACGTTCCACAATGCAACTAATGTGTTTAACGAATATTAGTTTTGCTCTTTGCTTATTTTGAATAATACTTGACCTACTAATAATTTGACGATATGCTCAAACATTGCTTTTCGATCGATTAACTGATGTGTGAAAATGCCAATTGCACCTTGATGATGACGTATATTTTCCATATTGGTGTAGACGTCCATTACAGGGCCAAGTTCCTTTCCTACCCGAAGCTCCATAGCGATTGCTTCGGGTAAAGCAAACTGTGCTCCAGAGCTCGCAATAGCTGTACCGTCTTTTAACAAGGCAGCCCCCCAATTGCAGCAATACATCGTCCCATCTATTTCATCGACGCCGCCTTCCAATCCGAATGTTAAATCGGCATTTGTTTGCATCATCGCGTTGCGTGCACGATTAATGGCTCCCTGTCGCGTTTCCTCATTTGAAAAGGGCTGTACAGACACATCCGATGGTACATCTATGCTTTCAATTGTTGCTTCGGGGAAGAACTGCCGGATAATTGCTTCGACAGCGCCGACTTTTGCTTTATTTTTTGATCCTACTGCTACTTTCATTTTTTCATCTCCAAATTATTAATGTTAAAAGATATTTTCTACAGAAAAAGCTATGTAAATTTTTTCTTAAGCATAAAAAAACAAGAATGCGATATACTCACATTCTTGTATTATAATACATCATACAATTATGCATGTGTAATTTTATACGTTTGCACGAATTGTGTCTATTGTTGAACGGTCTGCAGATTGAATTAATTTTACAAGCAATTCTCTCGCTGCCGCATAATCATCAACATGGATAATAGAGGCAGATGTATGAATATAACGCGAGCAAATGCCAATCACCGCTGAAGGAATTCCATCATTTTGTGTATGGACACGCCCTGCATCGGTACCGCCTTGGGACACGAAATATTGATAAGGAATTCGGTTCGACTCAGCCGTATCTAAAACGAATTCGCGCATTCCCCGATGTGTCACCATTGAACGGTCTAAAATACGCAATAATGTGCCTTTTCCTAATTGGCCGAATTCATTTTTATCGCCGGATGTATCATTTGCCGGTGAAGCATCCAATGCAAAGAATAAATCAGGCTGAATCATATTTGCAGAAACTGCCGCACCCCGCAATCCAACTTCTTCCATTACATTGGCTCCCGAATAAATATGGCTCTTCACTTCTTGACCGTGAAGTTCCTTTAAAAGCTCTATTGATAAACCACAGCCATAGCGATTATCCCAAGCTTTTGCCATGATTTTTTTAGGATTGGCCATTGGTGTAAACGGACATACCGGAATAATCGACTGTCCTGGTCGCACCCCTAAATTTATCGCATCCTCTTTTGAATCAGCGCCAATATCAATTAGCATATTTTTAATGTCCATCGGTTTTGAACGCTCAGCGTCTGTCAACAAATGCGGGGGAATTGATGCAATCACGCCTGGAATTTCGCGATCTTTTGCATAAACCGTCACACGTTGAGCGAGCATCACTTGGTTCCACCAGCCGCCGAGTGTCTGGAAGCGGATCATTCCGTTTTCCGTAATGGAAGTAACCATAAATGCGACTTCATCCATATGGCCTGCCACCAAAATTTTAGGAGCGTTTTCATCCTTTGCTTTTCGCACACCAAAAATGCCGCCTAAATTATCCTGAATCACTTCATCCGAATATTTTTCCAGTTCCGAGCGCATAAAATTGCGAACCGCACGCTCATTGCCTGGTGCACCAGGCAACTCTGTTAATGTTTTAAATAGAGCCAATGTATGTTGATCCATTATGTAACACCTCTAAAAGTAGATTTGCACTCATTATAACATAAAATTCAGACAATATTTCGACTTTCGGACTTTCTATTATTTTTACTCTATTTTAAGAGTATGATAAAGTAAACATAGTGAATATTTTGAGGAGGTATTTTGGAATGAACTTAAAAGATTTTACAATAGGCGTTGCAACTGGGGTGGCAGCTGCCGTAATCGTGAAAGAAATGAGCAATCGGGTTGCACCATATGCGAATCCAGATCAAATTTTAACGAATATTAAAGATGAATTTAAAAAGCAGGCACCGATTGATGGTTCTTGGATTTATATGAAAACGGAAAATTTCAGCAATGGGTTTACAGAAACGCCTGTATATCGCGGCGGTATTTCCCGCACGATGAACGGTGAGCTGGAAAACTATGAATTCGCGGCGGACGCACGTTCTGGCGCGATTGTGGATATTAAACAAATATAATGTAAAGAATGCGATGACGTAATTTTAGTCATCGTATTTTTTGGTCCACATATAAAAGTATTTTAGTCATTTTGACAAAATTACTTGTCAACTTGACTCAATTACTTTACAATTATATGCAAGAGGTGAAGAAATGAAAACAAGACTAAAGGAGTTGCGAGCAAGATATCAGTTAAACCAAACCGAATTAGCAAAACGCGCAAAAGTATCAAGACAGACGATTAGCCTGATCGAACGCGAAGAACTCGTCCCTTCACTATTAATAGCCGTAAGAATATCAAAAATTTTGAATGAACCGATTGATGAGATTTTTATTTTTGAGGAGGAGGAATTGTAATGAAACGAACGATAAAGCAGTTTTTATTTGGAGGTATTATTGGGGGACTTATAGGATCCTTTATCGTAACAGGCGGATTTACACTGCCGTTATACGAAATTGCCACAGAGATGACCATTGTTTTTTTAGGCATTGCGCTTCTGTTAGCTGTAGGAGGCTTCGTCAAATTAGCCCAGTTAAAAAGACATTCATTACAGCAACATAGCGGTGAAGACGAAGATTTGCAGGAAGAGAATTTATATAAACTGTACAGTGATGCTTCATTGGCAATTAATATGTCATTGATTATCAGTATTGTAGGAGCTTGTGCAGGTATTATTACAAAACAGTCAGTCGTTATTCAAATTGTATCAATTCCCGCTATATTATTAGCTATTATCGCTACACCAATAGTAGGCAATTATATCAAATATGTATATCCGTACCGTGAAATCCCTTCTTATAATGATAAGCACTATACGAAAAAGATGTTTGAAATGTCCGACGAAGGCGAACGCCATATTATGTTACAAGGATTATATTCCGCATTTAATTTGACGAATGTTTTATTACTTTGTTCATTGTTACTATGCATGTTCTATTCAGTCGTATCCGGTGAATCCCAGCTTTTCGCCATCCTTATCATCGCTATAATTATGATTACTGTAAACACTCAGTATATGCTGAAAGTACGTAATCAATAATAAAAGCACCTGCATCGATAATCATGCAGGTGCTTTCGTGTTTACTTAATTAATGCCGGTTTCGAACGTTCCAGGCTGTCTGTTACTTCCTTGCCTGTTGCATCCCACTGAATCATGCGGTAATACGCATCATGATAGAAAATAAAGCGGTAGCCATTAGATAATGCTTCTTTCATCAGCTTTTCCTTCGCGAACACGCTCGTCATCGGATAGTCGTCATACGCCAATACCCATAGCGGATTCTGATGTGCATGTGTTGGCATTATGTCCGCCATATGAAGCGCCACTTCGCCATTCTGCTCCAGTCGAATAATCGCATGCCCCTCACTGTGACCACCTGTATGAATCATTTTTAAACCTGACGCCACTTCCAGCTCGCCTTCATATGTTTTGACTAAATGCTCGACAGGCTCCCAGTTTTCTTTCCAATACGTATTTTTTGAGCGAATGTTTGGATTGCGCATTTCGTTCCATTCAATTTGCGTCGTGTAAATAACAGCATTCGGAAATACCGGGACAAGCTTGTCGCCTTCCCATTTCGTTAAGCCCCCTGCATGATCGAAATGAAGATGCGTCATTAAAACCGCGTCGATATCAGTAGGCTTTAGACCGACTTCCTCTAAGCTTGTTTCGATTGTCGACTCTTCCGAAATACCGAAATTGCGGATTTGCTTTTCATTTAATTTGCCTGCACCGACACCAGAATCGACCAAGTAATTTTTCCCTTCATATTGAATTAAAATCGGTTCACAAGCTAATTCAATTTGGTTTAGTTCGTTTACTGGGTATTTGCGCGACCATAGTGCTTTTGGCACTACCCCAAACATAGCCCCGCCATCCAATGCTGTTACACCACCATGCAGCCATGTTAGTGTCATATTGTGAAATTCGAATCGATCCATTTTTCCATCCCCCAAATCATAAATTAGTTTGATTGTAAAAAGACATATAATGCCCCAATTCAGGCATTATACCATTCTTTTCCCTGCACGAAAGAAAGCTATTCGTTTCCCTTTATGCGAAATTGACATTCTAGTCGATAAATTGGTTGACCGAGCTTTGAGAATTTCTCCTCATACTCTGTCATAATATTATCTTCCGGCATATTCGCATGTAAATCCAATGATACATATTTTAATGCCATACCATATTCATTCATGCTTACTAGCGAATATTCAAAAAGACCACGGTTGTCCGTTTTGAAATGGATTTCCCCGTTATCGACTAAAATGTTTTCATAAATTTTCAAGAAGCCTTCATGTGTTAGGCGACGCTTTGCATGGCGCACTTTTGGCCATGGATCCGAGAAGTTTAAATACACTCGGTCTACATCGCCTTTCGCAAAGAACTGTTCTAGCTTTTCACCATTCACTTTTAATAGGCGCAAGTTCGCCGGCTTTTTCGCTGCTTCGATTTTTTCCAATGCACAGACAATGACACTGTCAAATAATTCAATGCCGATATAGTTGATGCCCGGGTTTTGCAGGGCCATCCCTAATACGAATTGTCCTTTGCCTGTACCGACTTCTATATGAATCGGGTTGTCATTTCCAAACGCTTCATTCCATTTGCCTTTAAAATTTTCAGGATCTGGAATAATCACATCCGGATGCTCCTTTATATAATCTGCTGCCCATGGTTTATGCTTTAATCTCACTTGCTTATCCTCTTTTCTATTGTATACCTGCCACATATTATAACGGAAAATAGCTATATTTGCTTTTATTTTGCTAATTTCCATGCTTTTTTATGAACCGTTAGTTGAATTTTGTTTTGACCATGCGCCAGCTTTTGCTTTTCGCCATCTGCATGCGCCATAACGGGTTGGTCAAATATTAATTGAATGTCCTTTGCCGAAAACTGATGAACTTCCTTCAAACGTGTATGCTTTGCTAAAAATACACTGCCAAAAAGGAATAATAATTTCCGCTTGGATAAATTGGATACGATAGTCACTTCCAATATTCCGTCAGATGTATTGGATTCAGGCGATAAATTCATGCCGCCCCCGAAATACGGCTGGTTGCTTACTGTTGCAAACCAGACGTTTTTAAAATGCCGTTCTTCCCCGTTTTTTACAACAGCCAGCTGAAACGGTTTATATGTAAATAAAGCCAAAATCACGTAATATGGATAGCTTAGCTTTCCTAGCCTCCATTTGTTTAATGACTTTTTCAGCTTGGACTCATTTGCCGTAAATGCTACCAATGCGTCGAAGCCGACACCAAAATTATTGATGAATCGCCTCTGCTCCTCATTTACTGAGGCGATTCCATAATCATGAAGGGAACTGTTTAAAGTTTCGGTAAATCGCTCCACCTGTTCGACCGTTTCAAATGTTTCATAACCTCGCGCAAAATCATTGCCGGAGCCAGCCGCAACCGCTCCGATATATACATTTTCAAAATTTAACGCCCCATTAAGGACTTCATGAATTGTCCCATCACCGCCAAACGCGATTATACAAATGGGGTTTTCCTTCGTAGCGCATTGGGCAATTTCCTTTGCGATTAACAATGTATGGCCTGCATATTGTGACCTATGGATTGTATATTGTATTGTCAATTGCTGCTCAAATTGCTGCCAGCGCTTTATTCCACGCCCATTTCCCGCATATGGGTTAATAATGAAATGTACTTGCATTCATTAAACTTCCTTATCCTCTGTATTCCAAATATCGCGATGGAAGGAAGTTGTCTGGACCGTATTCAAAATCGTTTGTGCTGCGCGAATTTGCATATGCTTCATCGGGGAAACAGAGCGTTTTAAATAGTTCATCCATTCGGGGAATTTTCGCTTATCGACAAACGAAATGCCGTACATTGTCCCTGGGTAATCAATATAGCCGTTTCGTGTAAGCAGTATTTTGCGGATTGGCAATTCGATATTGTTTTGGGTAAAGATTTGCTCTACGACTTTTTCCATTCTGTTTAATTGAATTAAAGGGCTTAACACCTTTTTTTCATTTTTCCCGACTTTTTTAAGCCAAAAACGCTCACTGTTTGCGATGAACACCGCTTGTTCCTCCTGCTCCAATACGGTAACGCATAAACACTCTGTCGGCGTTAGTATAATAATGTCCAACTCGATCGGGGCTTTTTTCACGCGTATAATCGGATAATAAAATATTAAATAATTATCAGGCAATGTTTGCAGCATCGCGCGCAATAAAGTATCCCGCATAAACTTTGGATCAACATAGGATTTTTCGCGCAATGTCGAGCTTGCCCATTTCATTTGAAAATGGAAAAACTGATCGACGAACATTTTCTTCAATTCTTCCAGTGTGTGTGGTGTATATACGAGATTCGGTTCAAATAATAAGGTTGTGTCTTCTTCATGAATTTCATCATTGTCGACAGCCCAATCATTTGTGATCACCACCTTCTCGATATCTTCTTGTTCTTGTTCTTCTTCAAGCTTCTCTTTTTTAAATGGAAAGATTTTTTGAAATAGAGATGTTTTCTTTTCTTCCTGCACATCTTCTTCATCCAAATGTTCCCACCGTTCAATCATGTCACCTGTTTGCCATTGATGCTTTATACGGTCCCAATGGTTTTGCTTTAAACGAATAAACTGTGTCGGATAGCGCGCTAAATCGATTTCATAGCGCGAAATATAATCTTGAAGTTTTACTAACTGAGCCATTTTATCTTCTCCCTAAATTCATGCCTAATTGTTTTTACTTTGTATTTTACAGGTTATCGGCAAAAAAAAATAGCGCATTGCAAATAAGCAATACGCTAATTTATTGTATTTATGAATTATGCACCTATCCCTTTAGGAATTTTCGTTTCGAATTGCGCTTGTAATTTACGTGTCCATTCCCCTGGTGCTCCATTGCCGATCACTGTTCCATCCACTTCGACAATCGGTGTCACTTCTGAAGTCGTTGATGATACAATTACTTCTTCCATCGCGAGCAGTTGCTCTTTTGTCATCGGTTTTTCGCTTACAGACAGACCGATTTCACCTGCGCATTTAATGATCACTTGTCGCGTAATGCCATTTAAAATTAAATTGTTCGCTGGATGTGTATAAAGCACACCCTCTTTAATGCCGTAAATATTGGACGAAGAGCCCTCTGTAACGACATCGCCGCGATGCAAAATTGCTTCATAGCACCCTTTTTCAAATGCTTCTTGCTTTGCCAATACCGCACCTAGCAAATTCAATGATTTAATATCACATCGCAGCCAGCGAATATCTTCCACAAATGTCGCCTTCACGCCTTTTTCGAAATTTTCGTACGGGCGCGGATTTTCCTTTGCATTTCCCGTTAATACTGGTTTTACAGCATCACTAGGGAAAAGATGATTACGAGGACCCGCACCGCGTGTAATTTGGAAATATACATGTCCTGTATCAATATTGTTCGCTTCCACTAATTGATGCAACAATTGATGCAGTTTGTCTTTTGTGTAAGGAATTGCAATACGGATTTTTTCAGCGCTGTCATAAAAACGGTCAATATGCTCTGTCGCTGTAAACAGCTCCCCATTATACACTTTCACAACTTCATATACACCGTCACCGAATTGGTAACCACGGTCTTCCTTATCGACGATTACTTCCTCATCTTTTACAATTTGGTCATTCCATAAACTATAGCTCATCTCATATACCACCTTTTTTATTAGTTTGTTGCCAATTTTACGATTGCTTCTGCATAAATCGCGGTCGCTTTTATCAGGTTTTCTATATCGACAAATTCATCTGCTTGATGAGCAACATCCGGTTCACCAGGAAATAGCATCCCGAATGCCACTCCCTTTTCCATAACGCGCGCATATGTCCCGCCGCCAGTTGACAATGGCTTCGAATAATCATTGCTGTATTTGCGGTACACTTGCAATAATGTATGAACAAGCTCATCATCCTCGCCTACATAATGCGGAATGGAGTTGCTCGCCACATCCAGCGTAAATGCCTCTTGCTGCAATAACATTTGAGCTTTCGTTATTTTTTCTTCAAAAGGATAGGTTACGGAATAGCGCATACTAATTTCAATTGATGCACCACATTCATCAAATGCGACAATCCCGGGATTCAATGTTGTCGGTCCTGACATTTCATCTTCAAAATGGAATTGCAATGCAGTGCCATAATGGTCATTGCCAAAAAGTTTCACGATAAAATCAACAAAAGTTTTACTTTGCTTTGTTATTACGGTATTTTGCAGAAATTCCGCTAAATAAACCGCTGCATTTCGGCCTTTCTCCGGTTCCATTGCATGGGCTGATTTTCCTTTAACAACTATTATAATCCCATTTTCCGTTTCAGTGTATGTGCCTTCAACATTATTTTCCGTTAAATATTTCTGAAAATTCTCATTTGCGCAGGAGTCGGCATATTTTAAAGTAGCAGTCGCCTCATCCGGCACCATGTTGATTCTTTTTCCAGCGTGGAATGAAATGAGCTGCTCATCGGATGCTCTTTTTTCTTTTCCGGAAAAAATGAGGTGGGCAATTCCCTTTTCAGCATTGATTAAAGGGAAATCCGCATCCGGCGCAAAACCGATTGTCGGCATTTCTTCTTTTTCAAAATAACGGTCCACACATCGAAAACCGCTTTCTTCGTCTGTCCCGATAATCATTCGAACACGTTTTTTCAAAGGTATGTCCGCATCATGAATCATCTTCATCGCCAACCATGCCGCAATTGTCGGTCCTTTATCATCAATGGCGCCGCGACCAAATAATTTGCCGTCCACAACATGCCCTTCAAAAGGAGGATATGTCCAGCTTTGAAGATTCCCTGCAGGAACAACATCAACATGGCATAATACCCCGACAATTTCCTCACCTTGCCCCATTTCAATATGTCCCGCCATTTGGTCAATATTTTTTGTTTTCATTCCTTGGGCTGCCCCTTTTTGAAGCATGAAATCCAGAGCCGCTTTCGGACCAGCGCCAAAAGGCATTAAATCAGAAAAGTTTCTTTCATCTTTCACACTTTCGATTTGGATCAATTGCTGCAATTCCTCGATCAATTCCTGCTTTCTTACATGCGCCATTTGTAGCCAATCCATAAACACACCTCATTTTTTTAATATCGTTATTGTACTCCTTCTAATCGAAAATACAATATACAATTTAGTTTTAATTGTTTTAGCTGTCATCATATGATGGATAATAACATTTAAAGGAAATCGCCTCTATTGTATCGAATAATCATTATTAACTATCTTTACTAGTAATATTAAATATATGAATTTTCTGTAAAGTTATCAATAAATGCATGTCTATTATGGAAATTCATTTAATTTTTCGCTATAATGTATGTGTCAGAACATTTATTCTGGCAAAACTTTCAGAAAAGGGGATGTCTAAGGCAAACATTTAAAGCCTAAGTGCACTCCGCACATATTTTGTCGTCCGCTAGTCTTATGCCATGAGAATTTAAGATCGAAGGAGTGGTTTTTGGATATGAAACCAACTACTGATAGAATGCTTAATCGTATTAAAGACGTGTATATGTTTATCCTCAATAAAGGAGAAGTGACTACACAGGATTTAGTCGAAGAGTTTAACATCACTCCTCGCACCATTCAAAGAGATTTGAATGTGTTAGCCTTCAATGACTTGGTAATGAGCCCAAGTCGAGGTAAATGGACAACGACGAAGAAAAAAGTAAAAATGACATCTTAGAATTTTTGAAAGCGGCTGATTCTTATTTTGTGAGAAAGGACTAATTTGTCCCAACATAACTTAAGGTGTCGATCAGTTACACAATGCAATATTTTGGACGTTGCGATTTAGCGAAACGCCCACTTAGTTCTTGACACGCAGAACTAAAAAAAGCGAATGCCTTTTCGTCGGGGCATTCGCTTTTTCCTTATTCATGTGCTGCCAAAAGAGCAAGTTCCTGTTCTGTAAGCTCCCGATATTCGCCTAATGCCAACTGTTCGTCTATTTGCAGCGGTCCCATCGATATCCGTTTTAAATATGTCACCTTTTTGCCAACTGCCTCAAACATGCGCTTCACTTGATGGAATTTACCTTCCTGGATCATCAGCTCGATTTCGGATTGTTCATCGGAAACTAATATTTTTAATTGACCAGGCTTCGTCTTGTATCCGTCATCCAATGTTACCCCTTGTGCAAAAACCTCGATATCATGCTCTGTCACAACTCCATCGATTTTCGCATAATACCATTTTGGCACATGCTTTTTCGGGGACAATAAATTATGTGCTAATTTGCCGTCATTTGTAATGAGCAGCAATCCTTCTGTATCTTTGTCAAGCCGCCCTACAGGAAACGGCTCAAAATGTTGAAAAGAAGGATCCAACAAATCAATCACTGTCTGATCATAGCGGTCTTCTGTCGCGGATATGACACCGGGCGGTTTATTCATCATTAAATATATAAATTCCACATATTCGATACGCTCCCCTAAAACAGAAATATTTTGTTTTTCGGGGTCGACATGCATCGCCGAGTCTTTTACTGTCATGCCATCCACGGTTACCGCCTTTTGCTTTAATAATTGCTTTACTTCTTTTCGCGAGCCGTAGCCCATATTTGCCAATAATTTATCTAATCGCATAATGCCCTCCAATCAACTATGCCTTGGCGTAATCGCTTTCGTATTTTTTATTTTACCAAACGCAATTTTCGTGCAATTTTTGTTAGCTTATCCCCTAATAATAGCTGCGCCAATCCTAATTTATACGAAATCGTTCCGTATATAACTACCCCTACCGCTGCACAAACCATTGCATAAATTAATGCCAATAGCTTGGATGTTGCTGGAGCGATCGCTGTCAACGCCATATGTGTCAACAAAACAGCGCAGGCCATTAACACTGTTAAAAGAATAATCAATAAAATACGGCGCAATGCAACTTTCGCTTTGTAGTTCGTCACTTTATGGATTACATAAATATTAATGACAATTGTAGTAATATAGCCAAGCGCCGTAGCTAAAATTGCGCCATCCACTGACATGAGATGGATAAGCGGCGTGTTTAAAATCGTTTTCACGAACAAGCCTGCCAATAGACTGAATACGACCCATTTTTGATAATCTACACCTTGCAGTATCGCGGCTGTTACGGTGAATAGCGCAAAGAAAATCGCAAGCGGTGCATAATGGCTCAACACCTGTGTCCCCATTTCACTGTATGAATAGAAGAAATGGTATAAGTCATCCGCCAAAATCGAAATTCCGATAGCAGCAGGCACGGTGATGAATAGCAGCACTTGATATGTCTTATCCATCGCATTGTGCACTTGCTGTAAATTTCCTTCCGTGAAAAATTTCGTGACAGTCGGAATAATTGCCATTGAAAAGCCTGTCGCTAAAACGACTGGGATCATGACGATTTTTTGTGTCAACAGGTTTAGCATCGTGAAATAAGTATCGGTAATTTCAGCTGATATTCCACTGGCGATCATCGCTCTGTTGAATGTCAGCATATCGACAAGCTGGAATAACGAGCTTCCAAGTCCGACGAATACAACTGGAATCGAATATTTGAAAATTTCCTTATACATCGTTGTATATGGCAGCTGATACTGCTTCGGAGCGATAACTTGAACAGCTTTAATTTCAGGCCGCAGTTTCTTCCAAAAGTAAAATAGCGTAACAAGCCCGCCGATTGCCCCAATGAATGCCGCAAATACCGATAAATTAATTGCCGTAATGATACTCCCATCAAATACATTGACGACGATAAATGCGCCGCCCAATAAAAAGACTATTCTTATAAGCTGCTCGATTAACTGAGATACAGATGTCGGCAAATAATGCCCGTACCCTTGCAAATACCCGCGCACTAAACTCATGAACGGCACGACAATGAGTGCATAGCTTACCCATTTAATGACATTGGCAATTTGCTCGACCGAAAATGCCTGTTCCTCATCCACAATGACGATATTGGCAATTGGCTCTGCAAGCAAATTCATCAAAATAAACGCCGCAACTCCTGTAAGCGTCATAAGCAGGGCACCTGTTTTTACTAAGCGCCGCCCCGCATCATAATCTCCAAGCGCATTATACTTCGAAACGAACTTTGATACAGCGATTGGCAGTCCTGCGATGGCAATACTTAACATTATGTTATATGGAATGTAGGCATAGTTGTACAAAACAATGTTCTCTTCGCCTACAATGGCGTAAAACGGGAAAATATAAATTAACCCTAAAAGCTTCGATAGAAACAAACCAATCGTTAAAATGGCTGTTCCTTTCATTAATGAAGACATGAAATAACCTACCGTTTCTATATGAAAATTCGCGTTTTATACCAAATCAGATTATTTTCCTCCATTGGTAACCAGGAATGTTTTTACATTATTTTACTTCTACTTGTGACGGGACTGAGACGAAAAAGTTCCCCGACATTTCCTTTTACAAGTTTACATGTGAAAGACCATTTACTCAAATAGTTTCTTCATTTCATGTATAATAAGGAATAGAAAAAATCCGTTGAAAAGAAAATTTTAGTTAAAGAAAGTGAGAAATTATTATATGTTTGATGTCATTATTATTGGAGGCGGCCCATCAGGATTGATGGCAGCGATTGCCGCAGCCGAGAAAAATAAAAAGGTGCTGCTGCTTGAAAAAGGCTCAAAGCTCGGCAAAAAGCTCGCAATTTCAGGCGGGGGGCGCTGCAACGTAACAAACCGTTTGTCAGCGGAAGAAATTATTAAGCATATTCCCGGCAATGGGCGTTTTTTGTATAGCCCTTTTACCGTTTACAACAATGAAGATATTATCGCATTTTTTGAAGGGCTTGGCGTACCGCTGAAAGAAGAAGACCATGGCCGCATGTTTCCTGTATCTGATCGTGCACAAGATGTCGTTGATGCTCTCGTAAACGAAATGAGACGTCTAAACGTGGAAATACGTTTGCACACAGCCGTCAATAAATTATTGATGGATGATGAACAAATTTACGGTGTTCGATTGGAAAACGGGGAGGAAATACGTACAAAAGCTGTTGTTGTGGCAGTTGGCGGTAAAGCCGTTCCACAAACAGGCTCTACCGGGGACGGCTATCCATGGGCAGAGCGTGCCGGCCATACAGTAACAGCATTATATCCAACAGAAGTGCCTGTCACATCAAAGGAACCATTTATCCAATCCCGCGAACTGCAAGGACTGGCATTGCGCGATGTTGCGGTATCCGTCCTGAATAAAAAAGGGAAGGTGCTCGTAACACATCAAATGGATATGTTATTTACACATTTCGGCTTAAGCGGGCCTGCAATATTACGCTGCAGTCAATTCATCGTCAAAGAGCAGCTAAAAACCGGCAGTGCCCCGGTGCAAGTACGCATTCAATCATTGCCAAACTACAATGAAGAAACATGCTTCCAAATGTTGAATAAAATGATTAAAGAAGAACCGAAAAAAGCAGTGAAAAACTTGTGGAAGTCGCTTGTGCCTGAACGTTGGCTCTTATTTTTGATGGAGCGTGCAGGGATTGATCCCATATTGACAGGAATTGAATTATCGCAAGAGAAAATCCGGAACTTTGCACGCGAGCTTGTCGCATTTACGATGGATGTTCATGGTACACAACCGATCGAAAAAGCATTCGTCACAGGCGGCGGTGTTTCCGTAAAAGAAATCGAGCCAAAAACGATGGCTTCCAAGAAAAAACGAGGACTTTATTTCTGTGGTGAAATTTTGGATATTCACGGTTATACTGGTGGTTATAATATTACATCTGCGCTCGTTACCGGACGGATTGCGGGAATGAGTGCTGCACAAAGCGAAAGTTACTAATTTTCACAGGAAAATACTAGAACTCCTAATCATTCCCTAGTATCATAAAAGGTACGTACACTCAGGAGGATACTGCACGATGCATAATTCTGAAACAAAACAAACAATGCTTTATTTAGCATCAGATGAGCTTATGCAAACTCATTTATCTTGCAAAAAAATAAATGATAGCAACAAAGATGAATTTACGTTTTCAATTCGGGCTTTCTGCTATGTTGAAAAAAATGATTTCTATGCAAAAAGCGTCCCTTTAAAATTAATTCTCGGATTGAATAAACAAGGGGTTGGAATGACACTTGCCGTCGATTTAGTAAATATACCGAATGTTTTTCCAATGCAGCTGAAAAAAATTATTGAGCATTTGCAAAAAAGTCCCGCACTTTTACAGGCGGTATGTCAGCAACTTGACAAAATCGCCACTTCAGAATCAATTGAAGAAGCGATACAAGCAAAACTGGCCAAACATTTTTTAATGGAAAACGCAGCAAAAGGAATTACCAGCTTCACGACAAACCGCCAAGCAAACCAGCTATACTGGCTTACGCATCAAAATCAAATCATATCAAAAATAAGTCCTTTTAAAATAGATTCCGAAGGCGGACATATTGCATTTACTGTCCAAATCGGGTTCAAACATGATTTTATTATGCAATGTTATGAAGTGGAATGCATGATGCATCTTTTCAATGAAGAGGATAAGTTGGGCTACTATTTCGAACTTTATCTGGATCAGGAAAATTACCATCATCAGCTTCTGTACGAAACATTGCCCGACCAATTTATGGATAACAAAGCGTTTTTAAATCAAGTTTTAGATGAGATGAAAAAACGCAACGAAGAACATTATGACGATTACTTGCAAGATTTGATTGAAAAGTTTACGGCTAGCATTTAATCAAATTACCGTTATCATAATCGGGTCCGGATTTTTGGCTTATCCTTCAGATTGCCCATAACAATCCGGGATTTCCGCCAATTCAGCACGTATCCGTAACATATGCTGAATGAATATAAAGAGTCAATTCCATATGCCGGAATTGACTCTTTTTTATACATATAAGTAAATTGCCAAAAACATCGCTACGCTACCGCCCATTACGAATAAATGCCAAATTGCGTGATTGTACGGAATGCGGTTATTTTTATAGAAATATGTGCCGACAGTATAGCAAAGGCCCCCGATTAATAATGCAGCAAAACCTGCTGTTCCAATATGGCCAAACAACGGCTTTGCGACAAAAATAATGATCCAGCCCATGCCGATATATACGAGAAGCGATAATAATTTAAAACGGTAAACGAAAAATTGTTTTAATACAATGCCGGCTAACGCCAATGTCCATTGTATCGCGAAAATGGTCCAGCCTAATTTCCCGCCAATAGCAACTAATACAACGGGTGTGTATGTTCCGGCAATCAATAAGAAGATAGAGCTGTGATCAAGCTTTTTCAGAAATGTTTTATGTGTTGGCCATGCATGATACATCGTTGAGGCAAAATATAAGCAAAACATTGATATTCCAAAAATAACATAGCTAATGAGCTCAATTGCCGAGCCATGATTTTGTGCTTTATCCACTAACAGCAATGTGGCCGGAATCGTCAATAATGCGGCAATCCCATGTGTCATTCCGTTCCAAAACTCTTCCTTCGTGCTATACCCGCTTTGTTCCACCATGATTTGTGCCATAAAACCACCTCTTTCTTATCACTATTATAAAGAACTGAAGGTAATTGCTATAGAAGAAGTTGTCATATGTTCCATGTGATATTTATCATAAGTTTTCAAGCAAATCTGCTTCTGGGATGAAGGGGGATCCGCTGTTACTGGTTACGAGACGAGTTTAAATGCAAACGCTAATCAATAGACGGAGAAATTCCGCTTAATTAGAAAATACAATCAAAAATGATCTAAATAGACGGAAAAATTCCGTTTATTGACCTAAAAAACATGAAAATGGATAGTTTTTCTTTGGATAACCGGAAAATCTCCGCTTATTTCCCTTGAAACGTGCCTTATTGCACAAATAGCCGGAAAATCTCCGTTTAATTATTTTTTATTCCCTTAATTAAGAGCCAGGATCTCTATTAGTAAATTGGAATTTTGCCCAATACTAGCAAGAAGATTAAATTAAAATGAAATAACCGCAGTTTGCCTGGACAGGGATAATACTTTCTTGCAAAGTTATCACGATGCTAAAATCTATCATACCCATAACATAAAAAAACCCACTGGAAACGGTTTTCCCAGTGGGTTAGTTTTGCTAGGCTTGAATATGACGTGCAATTTTTTCCGTGAGGCGTGTTGTTACTTTCGGCAATAACATTTTAATCGCCGGATTTAACACCGCCCCTGAAAAACCGCCCGCCGCAATTTCCACCGTGCCTGTCATATATGTACCGCCATCTTTTGGCTCAGCTTTGAATTCGCCGCCGCCTTTGAAATTATCCGACAGTCCTTTAATTTCAAATCTAATCGTTGATGGCTCGATCATTTCCACGATCTTAATTTCCAATTCCACTTTTTTCGATAAGCCTTTAAAGTTTCCTTCGAATGTCCAGTGCGAAGTTTGTGCGTCCACTTCCTTATGCCCTTTATATGCAGGAACCAATACTGCCCATTTTTCGATTTTACTGACGAATGCCCAAACCTTCTCCTGGCTTACTGGAATTTGTACTGAATGCGATGCTTGTGCCATATTACTACACTTCTTTCTTCATAAGTCTTTAAATGATGTCATTTACTATTCTAGTATTGCATAGAAACCGCTATGACTGAATAGTTATTTTTGACTGTCATGCAACAATTGAGCGGCTTGCTGCAATTTTTCGCTCGGAATTTCGTCGATTGTAAGTCCCGCATCGCCATCAAATGCTATTTGGCCGATATTCATTGTCATTAATGGCTGCTCTTCCAGCAATATAACTAGTTTTGTAAACGACTGCGGAATGTCTTGCCACTCCGATTTTGAGCCTGTCGCATGAATTTCCATCGCATAATACACGGAATCATCTATTTCAATACGTTCGCCAATCGTTAAATTTGCATTTGGCACCAGAAAATTTTGCTCAGCCGTTTCAAATGTTAAATACGGCTCATTTCTCGCTAAAAAAGCGGCCTGTTCGTATGTTGTCACGAAATGGATTTTAAATTGATTGCTTGAATTATATAATTTCTGCGTAATATTCACCGGTATTACTTGTACGAGCTTTTCTTCAAATGGAGTATTTTTTCTGCCGGAAAAGGTTTCATAAATTTATTTGTTTATTAGATCCCAAACTAAATACCCAAATAAAATGCCTGTATTTCGTTTCCACTATGAAAATGTTATAAATCCTTTATACCAGGTTTCCTCTTTATTTTCCCAAAAAACAAAGTACTTTTTCATCAGATTTTTTTGAATATTTGATAAAAAATATCCAAAATTACAGAACTTTGACATATAATAGTATTTGCATTGTATTTAATCTGATTACTTATAAGGGGTGTATCCATTGTCAAAAATAGAACAACTTTTGATTCAGGATGTGGAACCTGGAGATGTTCTTGCTCATGATATTTTTTTTGATCGTCAATTGCTTATGAAAAAAGACAGCATCTTAACTGAAAAGGGTCTTGAACTACTAAGAAAAAAAAGCGTTCAATTCATATCCATTTATTACAAAGAAAAGCCTGTGATTTCTGTAGATTTCCCTACTTTTGACACGCCAATCGAAAATTCTCCCGCTGATGGAAGTATGGTTTTCAATTTTTCCGATAGCTCGCGCAATGAATCGGGAAACAAATTCGACTTCTATGCTATTTTAGCAGAGCTCGATATTGAAATTCGCTATGGTCAACTATTAAAAGAAGAAGCCAATATTGATTATTTGCAAAAAACTTTGTACTCGATTGTTGCCCATCCGACATATGCCGATTATTTGCTGCAGCTCAAGAAATGGGACTACCATTCTTATTTGCACTGTTTTGATGCCTATATTATCGGCACGTTATTTGCCCGCCATTTAAATATTGAGCATGTAGAGCAGCTTGCAATTGGTTATTTGTTGCATGATATCGGGAAATTGAAAATTCCTCAGCAGCTTTTGCAAAAGCCTGGCCGACTGACAGCAAAAGAATTTGAAACAATGAAAGCCCATACATTATATGGTGAAGCCATTTTTAACCAAATCGGATTATCTGATTTATCATATATTGCTAAATCCCATCATGAGCGTCGGAATGGCGAAGGCTACCCGGATAGTGTCCCGGCATTTTATACGACAGAGCTTGAGCTTCTGCAAATTGTCGATGTCTATTCAGCGATTACGATGAAGCGGCCTTATCGTGATGCGATGCGTGCTGCTGACGCATTTAGTTTGCTGTACCGGGATGAGGATAAATTTAATGGTGATTTATTAACGAAATTTGTTGATTTCATAGGGATTTACCCTGAAAACTCGATTGTACTCCTGTCAGATGGTCTTCATGGAATCATCGAGAAAGCAAATCCGCTATTCCCTACATCTCCACGCGTGAAATGTATGGAGACGAATTCATCATTCCATATTTCGATCAATAATGACATAACGATTTTGAAAATGATTTCTCACCAAACAGAAGATAAAACAGAGCTGTTGAATACGTTTTACAATGAATTAGTAAGCGCAAATGTAGAAAGCGCGAAGAAAACATACTTAAAGATTGTCGATAATTTTAAAGTGGCAGAGTATTTCACCAAAATTTTTATACCTGTCTACCAGATTTTAAATTTACTAAAGATGCAAAATGCCATTTACGATACGAAATACACACAAGTCGTCCAATATATGGAGCAATTAATGCAGCAAAAAATTGATGAACAAATCGAAAATGATTTGTATCATGAAAATGTATTGATTTTAGTAGATGAAAATTTTAAAAACGACTATTTTTTCAAAGTATTTTTAGGCTTGATTCACAATAATTATATCTTTCCTCATATTATGCCCATTCAATCAAGCTTGGAAGTGATTTTAACAAAGCTCGATACACATGACTTTTCGAAGACTTGTGTCATCTCAAACGGAAAAACGGACACTCTATTGCTGTCATATTTGCCAAATATGTATGAAGTGCCGAAAAATAAAATTGAACAATATTTAATCGATTTAATCGGAGACAATAAAGATAGCTTTGATTTCCATTATTTATTGGAAAAGCTCGCTGTTTCTCCGCCAATATTTATTTAAATGAGCTAAATATGCCGTATTTTTATTTTTTAAATACGAAAAAGTCTGCTTTGAATTTAAGCAGACTTTTCATTTCACTTCAAATTTATAGCCGAATCCTCTTACAGTTTGAATATATTGAGGCTTGGCCGGATTTGTTTCGATTTTCTTCCGCAGCATGCTAATATGGACAGTGACCGCCTTTAAATCGACAATCTCATCATAGCCCCATACATGATTTATAATTTGCTCGACACTTAAAACTTGGTTGCGATGCTCGACAAGATAAAATAGGATTTGCTTTTCTTTAGTAAATAAATGGAGCTGTTCGCCGCCTTTATAAACGCTTTTTTCTTCAAAATCGATGATGATATCATTTATTTCAATTTGCCTTTTTTTATGTACTTTTTTCCTATTTAAATGTGCTTTAATGCGAGCGATGACTTCTTTCGGGATAAATGGCTTCGTAATATAATCATCTGCGCCTACTTCAAACCCTTGCAATTTATCATCAACAGTATCATTGGCGGTTATGAAAAAAATGATCACCTCGGATTGCATTCGTATATCCTTCGCCAAATTGTAGCCCGACCCATCCGGCAAATTAATATCGATCAGCATTAAATCAATTTTTTGCATATCGAAAAGCTGCTTGCCTTCCTTTAATGATTTTGCCTTAATTACGCGATAACCTGCATTTTGAACATACAAAGAAAGTACTTCCAATATATCCGCATCATCTTCAATAATTAAAATCGCTGCATCATCCATTGATTTTCCTCCCTTCTACTTCGCTTCTTAACGTGCAATCGACGCTTACTACAAAATAATATCACATTTCCCAAAAGTTTCAAATTTTAGGTAACAGGAATAGTTGTAAAAACAAAGAAAATGCACTACATTCCCTAATAGAAAATGTAGTGCAATTTTAGGTTGCGGAGATATGAAACGATAAGTTTTTCAAGAAAATCTATATAAGAAACGGCATCATTTTGCTCTATTTGGCGCAAAATGTGTTTTTCTAACAATACTCCATCAAATATTTAGCGCTCCCCCATCATTGCCTTATATTTATTTAATGACGATATTCACTAATTTGCCTGGAATGACAATGACTTTTACAACCGATTTTCCTTCGATAAATTCCTGTACTTTGCTGTCCGCCAATGCTACTTTTTCTAATTCCTCTTTTGAAATATCTTTTGCAACATTCACTTTCGCGCGCACTTTACCTAATACTTGCACAACAATTTCAATTTCGTCATCCACTAGTTTCGATTCATCGAATGTTGGCCATTTCGCATAAGTGATCGTGTCTTCATGCCCTAAAATCGCCCAAAGCTCTTCAGCAATATGCGGCGCGATTGGTGATAAAAGTTTAACGAAGCCTTTTACATACTCTGTCGGGATTACTTCCGCTTTGTAGCAATCATTAATGAAGACCATCATTTGTGAAATCGCTGTGTTGAAGCGGATGCCTTCATAGTCTTCCGTCACTTTTTTCACAGTTTGGTGATACACTTTTTCTAATGTAGTATCAGCAGAATCCTGGATTTTTGCAGCTAGCTTCCCTTCATCTGTTACGAATAGACGCCAAATACGATCTAGGAAACGACGTGCCCCATCAAGACCGTTCGTGCTCCATGCGACAGAAGCTTCCAGCGGACCCATGAACATTTCGTATAGACGCAGTGTATCTGCACCGTGTGAAGCGATAATGTCATCGGGGTTTACAACATTGCCTTTTGATTTAGACATTTTTTCATTGCCTTCACCTAGAATCATCCCTTGGTTAAATAATTTTTGGAACGGTTCCTTCGTATGAACTAGACCTAAATCATAAAGCACTTTATGCCAGAAGCGTGCGTACAGTAAGTGAAGTACCGCGTGCTCTGCACCACCGATATAAATATCGACTGGAAGCCAGTGTTTTAATAGTTCTGGATCTGCAAGCGCCTGATCATTTTTCGGATCGATATAGCGCAGGAAGTACCATGATGAACCAGCCCATTGCGGCATTGTATTCGTTTCACGGCGGCCTTTTTTGCCTGTTACTGGATCAACTACATTCACCCATTCTTCAATATTGGCAAGTGGTGATTCACCTGTACCTGAAGGACGGATGTTTGTTGTTTTCGGTAACTCAAGTGGAAGCTCTTCTACAGGAATCGTAGTCATTGTGCCATCTTCCCAGTGAATTACTGGAATTGGTTCGCCCCAGTAGCGTTGACGGCTGAATAACCAGTCGCGCAGACGGTAAGTGATTTTCTTTTCCCCTACACCATTTTCCGCTAACCATTCAATTGCCTTCGCAATGCCGTCCGCTTTATTCAATCCGTTTAGGAAGTCCGAGTTAATATGCGCACCGTCACCTGTGAATGCTTCATTTTCGATGTCTCCGCCTTCAAGAACCGGAATGATTTCTAAATTGAATTCTTTTGCGAATTCATAGTCACGCTCATCATGTGCAGGAACAGCCATAATTGCACCAGTTCCGTATGTTGCTAATACATAATCCGCAATCCAGATCGGCACTTGTTTACCGTTGATCGGGTTTACTGCATAAGCACCTGTGAATACACCTGTTTTTTCTTTTGCTAAGTCTGTACGTTCTAAATCCGATTTTAATGATACTTTTTCCAGGTATGCTTCTACCGCTTCTTTTTGTTCTGCTGTAGTAATTTCAGCTACTAATTTATGTTCTGGTGCCAATACACAGTATGTCGCGCCAAATAATGTATCCGGACGTGTTGTGAATACTTCGAAGTTTTTGTCTGTGCCGGCAACTGTGAATTTCACTTGCGCGCCTTCAGAACGGCCGATCCAGTTACGCTGCATTTCTTTAATCGATTCCGGCCAGTCAACTTCTTCTAGATCATCCACAAGACGGTCTGCATATTTAGTAATACGCAGTACCCATTGTTTCATCGGGCGACGTACTACCGGGTGACCACCGCGCTCAGAAACTCCGTCGATTACTTCTTCGTTTGCAAGTACTGTACCTAATGCTTCACACCAGTTTACTGCCACTTCATCTACATATGCTAAATCCATTTCCACTAACTTAGTGAAAATCCATTGCGTCCATTTGTAGTATGACGGGTCTGTTGTGTTAATTTCACGATCCCAGTCATAAGAGAAGCCTAGCTCGTTAATTTGGCGTTTAAATGTAGCGATGTTTTTTGCTGTAAATTCAGCCGGGTCATTCCCTGTATCAAGTGCATATTGCTCTGCAGGTAAACCGAATGCATCCCAACCCATTGGATGAAGAACATTATACCCTTGCATACGTTTAAAACGAGATAAAATATCAGTTGCTGTATAACCTTCAGGATGTCCTACGTGCAGACCAGCACCTGATGGATACGGGAACATATCCAATGCATAAAACTTTGGTTTATCCATTTCATTTTCGGTTTTGAATGTTTTATTGACATCCCAAAACGCTTGCCACTTTTTTTCAATTTGCTGATGATTAAAACTCACAATAACTCCTCCTTTAAATTTATTCTTGCTGTGGTTTCCGTATTTTAGGCGTCTTCTCGAAAATTTAACAGAATATTTAAAAAATAAAAAAATCCCGTCCCATCTTATGATAAGAAGGGACGAGAGGTATTTTTACTCCCGCGGTACCACCCAAATTAGTGACACAGCACTCAGCTTCATTTCTTAACGCGAAAACACGGCCATTAGCTACTATTACTTCACTAAAGCAAACTCCGAGGCGAGTTCGATTTGACACTTACCGGCTTCCACCACCCGCCAGCTCTCTAAAAAGTGGGACCATCTACTATTCCTCATCACAGTCAAATTTATTATTTCATTCATTTTAACGAATTCGGCACAAAAGCACAAGTGGCTGTTTTATGATTGCGCTTTTTGCAGGGCACGATCGTAAATTAAACAAGGAATAATGGCAATGATCAGCGCTGCCGATAAAATGATCATCAATGCCTGCATACCATATAAATCGACCATAAAACCGCCAAATACAGGACCTATCATACGTCCGATAGTTGTTGCACTATTCACTAGACCTTGATAAAAGCCTTGTTGACCAAGGGGCGCCAGTTTATTGGCAATCATCGGAATAATCGGTGTAAAGAATACTTCGCCGAATGTTAATATGACCATTGCTGCCGCAAACATTTTAAAGCTTCCTGCAAAGTAAATGATTATGCAGGAAATGGACATTAAAACTAAACCTAATACTAGCTGATGCTTAATTTTCTTTTCCCATCTAGTGACAAGCGGCTTAATTATCGGCTGGACCGCTACAATCATCAAGCCATTAATCGTCCAAAGCAAGCTATATTGTGACAAGCTCATCCCCAATCCCTGTGTATACGAGGAGATGGTTGCACTCCACTGCGAATAGCTCAGCCAACATACGACTAAAGAAATACTTAATATACTAATGGCAATAATCGGTGCTTTATTTCTTCTTTTGGCATCGTCGCTGGAAAGGGACTTTGTCGTCATGCTAATCGCATCAAAGCGCCTATATGTCGTTAACACAAGTACAAAAAATACGGCATAGAAAAATAAATTTGCACTAAATACATAATCGAATTTTATATCTGCAACGATTCCTGCCAATGCCGGTCCAATCGCAACCCCAACATTATTAGCCAAAAAGATCGCATTAAATGCACGTCGGCCACCTTCAGGCCACGCACTCCCTGCAATCGCGTAAATTGCCGGATAGACGATTCCCCCACTAAAGCCCATCATCGCCAAAAATATAATGTACTGAGGCCAGTCATGCCATATCGTCAAAAGGGAAATTGATAATAAATTAAGCACAACTCCTATTAAAATTGCTTTATAGCCGCCTACTCTATCAAATAAATAGCCACCGACTAAATTACCGAAAACACCCGCAAGTGAATTCAGCATAAGAACAATTCCTGCGGTTGTTAAAGATTTCCCTAAATGATCATGAATGTAAATACTGTTTAGAGGCCATAAAAATGAATTTCCGACCGTATTTACGAACGTGCCAATAATTAAAAACCAAACTTGTTTCGGCACAGAGTTTCCCCCTTCAACATTTGCTCAATTTACAAGTCTATTCCTTCAAAGGAAAATGTACAAGAAAAAAGATTTTCTATTAGTACACGATGTTGCCTCCATGTTAGAATTAGACGTTAGAGGAGTGAACTAGGAATGACAGAAACGAATTTTCCTTTCCCGTCTGATGGGAAACGTTATTATACATGGAATCGTTATTTAAGAAATGAATTTGGCAAAAAGGTTTATAAAGTCGCATTGGATGCTGGCTTTGATTGTCCCAATCGAGATGGCACAGTAGCTTTTGGCGGCTGTACATTTTGTTCGGCTGCAGGTTCGGGTGACTTTGCCGGCGATAAAGTAGATCCGATTCCGGTGCAATTCGAAAAAATCAAAGAAAAGATGGAGAACAAGTGGAAAGATGGATTAACAATGGCCTACTTTCAAGCATACACAAATACGCATGCTCCACTTGAAGTATTAAAAGAGAAGTTTGAGGCGGCACTTGCTTGTGATGGGGTTATGGGGCTGTCAATTGCAACCCGTCCTGATTGCTTGCCTGATGATGTAGTCGAATATTTAGCTGAATTGAACGAACGCACATATTTATGGGTTGAGCTAGGGCTTCAGACAGTGCATGAAAAAACAGCAAATTTAATTAACCGCGCGCATGATTATGCAACTTATGTCGAAGGTGTCAATAAATTGCGCAAGCATGGCATCCGTGTTGTTACACATATTATTAACGGATTGCCGTTAGAGGATTACGATATGATGATGGAAACAGCCCGTGAAGTGGCAAAGCTTGATGTGCAAGGAATTAAAATTCATTTACTGCACCTCTTAAAAGGAACACCGCTCGTAAAGCAGTACGAAAAAGGAATGCTGGATTTTATGGAAAAAGACGCCTATATTCGACTTGTGGCGGATCAGCTCGAAATTATTCCCCCGGAAATGATTGTCCATCGTATTACAGGAGACGGTCCGATCGATTTAATGATAGGCCCGATGTGGTCTGTCAACAAATGGGAAGTGCTCAACGGAATCGATGCAGAACTAGAGCGTCGCGGCTCATATCAAGGCAAGCATTATAAGGCGGAACCGGCAAAATGATGATAGAGCGCGTTATCCAATATGCACAAACATTGTTGAAAAGGGCGGTCTCAGAAGGCGATATTACCGTTGACGCTACAGCCGGCAATGGACATGATACACTTTTTCTGGCAAATCTTGTCGGTGATGACGGCTATGTATATGCATTCGATATACAAAAACAAGCCGTTGATGCAACACTTCACCGCCTGCTTGACAATGCGTTGGAACATCGTGCCATCGTATTGAAAGACGGGCATGAAAATGTGACGAAATATATTAATAAACAAGTCGCCGCTGCTATATTCAATCTTGGCTACCTGCCTGGCAGCAACCATGAAATCGTCACAAAACCGAATACGACAATTCAGGCCATTGAAAGTCTTTTAAACCTGTTAAAAGTCGGCGGCATCATTGTTTTAGTCGTTTATCACGGACATGAAGGCGGAAAAGATGAGAGGGATGAAGTCATTCGCTATGTAAGCAATTTACCGCAAAAATATGTACATGTATTGCGCTATGAATTTATGAATCAAAAAAATGATCCACCCTTTCTTATTGCATTAGAAAAAGTGAAGGAATATTCAATAGAGAGCTAAAAAATTTTAGCTCTTTTTCATATCGCATTGAGGTGAATTTTATGCGTTTATGGCACACAAAACTAATTCCATATATCCCGAAAAGCCAGCTTCTTGCTCAGTGGCGGGAATTGAATAGCATTTTCGCTAAAGAAGATCGGCACATATTAATCAATTACATTTACGAATATCCAAAAGAGGATTTATATATTTACACAGACATCGTCCTGAAAGAGATGCGGGCGCGCAAAATTACCATTCGCGCCATTGATAAAATGGAGCGCTATTTTGCGGAAATTGCTGTGCCTCCCGATTATATGCCTTACAAAAGACATCACAACGAGGATTATTTAACAATTTGCTTTTATAATTTACGCGAGAAGTATATTCGAGGGCAAAAAGACTTTTCAAGTGAGCAATTTAACGCATTGCAGCAGTACTATGACACAAGAAAAAAAGATTGCACCTCATTGTGATAAACTATTCGGTTAGTGCTTATTCAAAAGCATAATATTCCGGTATAGAAAAAAGAGGCAGCCTTATAAGAGGGCACTGAAAAACTTACATTTTTTACGATGAATTAGTTTTTCAAACAAAAATAAGGCACTTTCCATTCGTTTTTGAATGGAAGGTGCCTTATTTCTTTCTTTTTTCCTACTCTTTTTCACTCAGTAGTTTGAGTA